>JBBRCR010000151.1:0-16355 GCA_038204695.1 Opitutales bacterium
CCTCGTCCGTCCGCCCGATCGCCCGCAACGCAATGCTCAAGAAATAATGGGCCTCGGCAAATTCGGGTCGCAACTCCGCCGCACGGCGAAACGCCGCGGCCGCCAGTTCCTGCCGGCCGGTGTTCTGGTAGATGCTGCCCAGATTAAAGGCGGCTTCGAACATGTCCGGGCGATGTTCCAAGGCCGCCTCGAAGCAGCGTATTGCTTTGTCCGGATGGCCGGTAATGTCCCACAACCGCCCCAGATTGTTCTGGGCAATCGCATGGTGCGGCGCGATCCGAACCAAATCCTGGAGGCAGGCGATCGCCTCGGGAATCCGACCGAGACGCTCGCCAAGGACCGCGGCATGGAACCGCGGATCCAAACGCTCGGGCGCAAACTGAATCGCGCGTTGGAAAAACAACAACGCCGCCTCGTCGTCCCCCTGCTTCATTCGCACCAGGCCGCGCGCCAGAAAATTCTCACCCATCCCCTGGAAACTCTTCAGCGCGCCGAAGGCAGATGAATAAACCAGACAACTGATCCAGGCGACGCGCCAGGTACGGCGACGCCGCGGCGCCACTCCGTCATTTGACTCGAGCGCAAACACCCCGAGGCACGCCAGCAACACGAGCGGCGGGTGAAACTCCACCTGATATCGCGTGCAGGTGCCGTAGAAAAAGCACAGCAGAAGCGAATTGACCGCGAACAGTCCGGCCAGCGTCGTCGCGAACCACGGGAGTTCCCTCCCTACCCCGATTTCGCGCCGCCGCCATGACCGCGCCACCATGAATGCGAACAGGGCGAAGGGCGTGTTGACGAGCACGCCATAGGGCATGTCCACATCGCCGTGTCCCGATGGCGCCGGCGGAATCGCCACGTTGCTCAGGAACGGAAACGCGCTCCGCCATTCGGCGAACGAGAGAAAATACAGCCGGAAGTTGAACCAGACATACGACGAACTGAAGTGTCGCGTATTGTCCTGTCTGTCACCGGCGAGTTGATACCGCTGGCCGAATTCGAACGGACTGCCGAAACGCTGCTGATTGTACCACGCCAGCCCGATGCCGATTACGAGCATCGGCGCGGCCACGGCCAGCAGGAGTCGCGGGAGCGTCCATCCGCGCGGGTCGCCCTGGTGCTGCCGCCACACCGCGAACATGGGCCCCAGCAACATCAACGAACCCGGCAGCGCCGCAGGACGGGCCCCAATCGCGAGGGCATACGCCAGACTCGCCGCCGCCAGCCACCAGCCGCTTCGCCCGCGTTCGTGCAGCGCCCGCCATGCGGCGACGAGTGCCACCATGATCAGCATGAAGGCGCAGCTGATCGGAACCTCCCACACGTCGGCCCGCCACATCATGACCGGCACGCTGTTCGCGAACCCGAACGCCACCACGCCTGCGGCAACCACGGCCGGGGGGACTCGCGGAAAGCAGCGGCGGACGATGTCCAGCAACAGCCAGACACCAGCCAGAAATCCAAGGCTGCAGAAGACGGCGACCGCACGGGCATGAGTCAACCAGCCGCCGGTCAGCGCGTGGTACGGCCAGAACAAAATCAATGCCGGCGTGACGCCAAAATAAACGTGGAGCCTGCCGCCGTAGTAACTCGTGTCGTGCAGCCGCAGCGGCGCGAATTCATCTTTCCGATACGGAAGGCTGGCCGCGGGATCGTAAGGATCCGCCAGACGTGCGAGTCCTGCGGGCACCTCGATCTCGAGGTGGAGATGGCCGGACTGGAAACCGGCGACCAGCAGGTTGTAGTACTGGTCCTTGCCCTGATCGCGGCCCAGCTCCGACACGGTCGCCTGACATCGCCAGAAATAAAACCCCACCACCACGGCGCAAATCATCACGATGGCGGCGCGGCCTTTGCGGGTCAGAGCGGCGACCGCAGTCGGCGGTTTCATGCGGTCGTTTCGAACGGTTTCATAAAGCGGAAGCCAGCTACAAAAAAGAAGTGCGCGGTCCGATGCGAACGAAGATCACGCGGCCGCAGCGTGTTTGGTTTTCCGCGCCGTGAATATCACCACGGCACCTTTCTGGCGGGCCCACCGCAGGGCGGCGAACACCACTGCAATTGGCAGCATGGCCAGCCCCAGCACGATGGCGATGACCCGGTGGCCCGGGTGCGTGTTGCCGCGGCGAACCCGCTTCAGCACGAGAAAAAGAAGATTGTGCGGCAAACCGAGCCGGTTTTGCCACGTCTGGACGAGGCTGAACGCATCGTACTCCGGCGCGCAGGTGCTCGCGTGTTCGATCTGCAGACCGCGACGTTCCAGCGCCGCGCGGAGAACCGGCGCCGGGAAGTGGCAAAGATGCCGGGGCACATCCAGATGGAACCAGGCCGATGGTTTTGCCTGAGCCTCGGTCGAGGAAAAATCCGGCACGGAGAGGAAGAGCACGCCGCCTGGCTTGAGCACGCGTACCAACTCGTCGAGCACGCGGTCCGGGTGGCGCATGTGTTCGAGACTGTGCCAACTCACCACCGCATCGAACTCCTCGGGCTGGAAATTCTGCGTGTACACGTCACCCACGCGGATATCCGAACCGTAGCGCGCCCGGGGAATCGCCGCGGCCATCTCGGTCGCTTCGGTGCCGACGGTCTGCCAGCCGAGTTGCGCAAACTGCGCGAGCAAGTGACCGGGCCCGCAGCCGACATCCAGCACCCGCCCCGCGTGGCCGACCGCCCGCGTGACGTGTCGCGCGCGGCGGGCATAGAGCCAGGTTTGCAGCCATTCGACGGCCGGCGGGAACCGCCGACAACTGCCGGCCGGCCCGTAATAGGTCTCGCCATAATAACGCGACAGATCGTCGGGCGGCGGCCGCGTTTCCCACCAGCCCTCCGCCACCTGCTCGAGGGAAAACGTTTCTCCGGTTATATAGTCAGTGGCGCGCATGCGGGATGGGCTCAGCCTGTTACCTGTGAGCCGGGAAATTTCACACCCTGTGCGCGCGTTTTCGCCCGTAGCGCCAGTCTCCGACTGGCGGAACGCCGGTCAAAGACCGGCGCCACTCCCGGCAGCGGCCCCAGCGGGTGGGATGTTATCATAGGAGCTGTGAATTTTCCGGGTTAGCGAGCGGCATGCCCACCGATCTGTTTCGAAGAGCAGCTAACATGTAACGGGCTGACTCGCGGGCTGAACCTTCACTCACCGCGCGCGACTTGGCTGAGGCTCAGACTGGGCTGAACGCACCGGCAAAGCGGCCAGCCGGGTAGCGGCCCGGGGACTGAGCAGATGCGATAGCGTTACTCGCAAGCAACCGATACCGTACTGGACCGAGCGCCGAAAGCTGATGGAACTCGCGTCCTCGAAATACTTCGTGGGACAGCTCACTTCACCGATCCCGAAGCCCTGGCCCAGAATCCACACGAGCATCTGGTTGTCGAAAATGAAGTCATCGCCGAAGGCTTCGAGCGGCGCCTGCTCGAGCACCGCGCGCGAAAACGCGCGATAACCGGTGTGGTATTCCGACAGTTTCGCGTTGAGCAAAATGTTTTGGAAGAACGTGAGCGCGCGATTGCTGACGTAACGCCACCATGGCATGCCGCTGCGAAACGCCTTGCCGCCGAGGATGCGCGAGCCGAGGGCGCAGGGATACACCCCGAACGCGACCATGCTGGCGAGCGCCGTGATGAGTTTCGGCGTGTATTGATAATCCGGGTGCACCATGACGACGACGTCCGCCCCCGTGGCCAGGGCGGTGCGGTAGCATGTCTTCTGGTTGGCGCCATAACCGCGATTCCGCTCGTGCACAATCACCTGCACGCCCGGCAGCGAGCGGGCCAGCGCGACCGTCCGATCGCGACTCTGGTCATCGACCAGGATGATGTGATCCACCGCGCTCTGCGCAACGACCTCCTCATAGGTGCGGAGGAGCGTCTTTTCCGCATTATAGGCGGGAAAGACCACGACGATTTTCCGGCCGTTAATCATGGGGGCTCATGTCAGGCGTGGCATGGGCATCCCGCCCATGGTCTGCGGCCCGGCGTGGCATGGGCGGTCCGCCCATGAGATCCGTACGGTTGTACACACGGATCCCACGGGCGAGACGCCCGTGCCACTTCGAGCCCACGGGCGGGACGGCCCGCTTCACTCGCTGGCGCTCGCAGCCACGATCGAACGATCTCCAATGCGGTTTCAAATTGGTGTGCATGTCGTGCCCGGCGTGGCATGGGCGTCCCGCCCATGAGATCCGTACGGTTGTACATAAGATCCCCCACGGGCGAGACGCCCGTGCCACTTCGAGCCCACGGGCGAGACGCCCGTGCCACTTCGAGCCCACGGAACGGATTCCCGTGGCACATTTCCTTGCGCCTGCTCATCGGGGTCCGACACTGCAGAGCCTCGATTCAGTCGACAATGGAAGAAATCGTTTTCCAAAGCGTACCCTCCCAAACCGCGGCGTCAGGCCGCGCGGTAAGTGCCGCCGCTGTGCCCATTATGACCCGGCCCGTCGTGAGTTTGCTGCTGGTGCTCGCCGTGGTCGGCGCTTTTTTCCCCGCCGGTTCCGCCGGTTTCGTCAACCTCGACGACGACGCGTATGTTGAACACGCCGGTTTCGTAAACCGCGGTTTCACCAGCGCAGGAGTCGTGTGGGCGCTGACCTCCATTCACACCGCGAACTGGCATCCGCTCACGACCCTCTCGCACATGCTCGACTGCGAGTTGTTCGGCGTGAGACCGGCTCCGATGCATTGGGAAAACATTCTCTGGCACGCGCTGAACGCCGTCCTGGTATTCCTTGTCTGGCAGACGAGCACCCAAACGCTCTGGCGCGCTGCCGTCGTCGCCGCGTTGTTTGCGCTGCATCCGCTGCATGTCGAATCGGTCGCCTGGATCTCCAGCCGCAAGGATCTTCTCAGCACATTTTTCTGGCTGCTGGGTTTGCTGACGTATGTGGCGTGGACGCGACGCAAGTCGACCGCCCGGTATGTGGCCGTCGCGATCTGCCTCGCGCTGGCGTTGCTGGCGAAACCGATGGCAGTGACATTCCCGTTCACCCTGCTCCTGCTGGACGTGTGGCCGCTCCGCCGCTGGCCGGCGACAAAAGTCTGGCCGCTGATCCGCGAGAAATTGGTCTTGTTTGCCCTCGTGCTCGGGCACAGCGCCGCCACGTACCAGGTGCAACACGCGGCCGGTGCCGCCTCCTATGCCGTGCGTTTCGACTGGGCAACGCGCATTGGCAACGCGTTCGTCGCCTACGCCCGCTATCTCGGCAAGACGCTTTGGCCCGAGTCTCTCTCCCCCCTCTACCACCTGAGCGAGGGTTGGCCGATCGTAAACGTCGTGAGCGCAGTCGTGCTGCTGGTCGTGATCTCGGCGGCAGCTTGGTCGCAACGGCGGCCCCGCCCCTGGCTCGGCATCGGCTGGCTTTGGTTTCTCGGCACCCTTGTGCCAGCGATCGGACTCATCCAGGTCGGCGCGCAATCGATGGCCGATCGCTACACGTACGTTCCGCTGCTGGGCGTATTCACGGCAATCACCTGGTTCGGCGCGGAACTCGTCCTTCGCCTGCCGCGCTTCCGCCCCGCATTGTCAGCGGCGGCCGTGGTCGGGCTCGCTGCGTTCGCCGTGTTGACGGCGCAGCAGAGCCGCGCGTGGACGAACAGCATCACGCTGTACCGGCAGAGCATCGCCGTCGGCGAAGATAATCCCGGCATTCGTTACCTGCTCGCCACGGCCATGGCGGCGGCGGGCCGGCCGGAGAGCGAGGTGGTCGCAGAATACCAACGCGCGCTCCAACTCCAGCCCGACTATATCAACGCCCGTACGCAGCTCGCCGGCATCGCACTCGCGCACGGGCGGATTGATGAAGCCGTGAGGCTGTCCGAGGAAAATTTGAAGTTCGAGCCGCTGAACCCGGGGCTCTACTTCAACCTGGCGGTGCTCGCCGCGCGCCAGCAGCGAACGTCAGATGCCGTCCGACTTTTCCAGGAGGCGATCCGCCTGAATCCCGCTAACGGCGCCCCATTTTTGGAACTGGGCCGTCTCTACGCCAGGGAGAACAAGCTGCCGGAGGCGCTGAAAAATTACACGCGCGCGGCGGAGTTGTTGCCGTGGGATCCACCCACGCTCACCGAATACGGAATCCTCGCCGCCAATCTGGGAGACCTGGCCACGGGGCGCCGCTGCCTCGCGCGAGTGGTGTGGATTGATCCTACTCACGCTTCGGCGAAGCAGAACCTGGCAATCGTCGACGGGTTGTTGAAGAGCCGGGGCAGCTGAGCGAGGTGAAGACACGGGAGACGGGAAGATGGGGAACTTCCCCGTCTTCCAAGTCTTCCAAGTCTTCCAAGTCTTCCAAGTCTTCCAAGTCTTCCAAGTCTTCCAAGTCTTCCATGTCTTCCATGTCTTCCATGTCTTCCAAGTCTCGCGTTCTTCACGACGCGCTTAACCCGCGTTGCGCTCGGCCACCGCCGCCGCGACGCGCGCTTCGGCTTCGCCCAGCGGCACCTTCGCGACGTCTTTCTGAGCCCGCCATTTCAGCTCGATGATGCCTTCCTTCAGACCTTTTCCGCCTATGGTCAATCGCAGCGGAATTCCGATCAGATCGGCATCCTTGAACTTCACGCCGGGCCGCTCAGCCCGATCGTCAATTAACACGTCCGCACCCGCTCGTTCTGCCGCGGTCGCAAGCTTCCGGGCAACGTCCATCGCTTCCGGCACCTGCGGATCCAGAACGCAAATCAGCACGTGGAACGGCGCGCAGTTCCAGGGCCAGACGATGCCATCGTTGTCGTGGGATTGCTCAATCACCGCCTGCATGGTGCGGCTGATGCCAATCCCATAACAGCCCATGACCATCAACTGTGACTGCTTTTGGTCGTCGGTATAAACCGCGCCAAATTTCTCCGCGTACTTTGTACCCAGTTTAAAGATATGCCCGACCTCGATCCCGCGGCGGACCTGCAGGGGGAGTCCGGATTTCACGTCCGGTTCGCCCGGCCGCACCCGGCGGAAATCACCGAACCTGGTTACCGCGAGATCGCGCGCGACATTCACGTTGCGCAGATGAAACCCATCCTTGTTCGCGCCGGTGGTGCCATTCCCGATCAGCCGAATCGCCTGATCGGCGAACACACCGGCCAGAGCGGCCGGATTCTTGATCGTGCCCTTCACCGCGCCGAGGCTGCCGGGTTTTGCCCCCATGACCGGTTCGATTTCCTCCGGCGTCGCCGGCCGAAAACGGCCAAATCCGAGCGAGCCCAGCTTCGCCTCCTCCAACTCGTCGCTGCCGCGCAGAATCACCACGAACGCTTTGTCGTCGCCGATAAACACAAGGCTCTTGAACTGCTGGTCGGCGGACACGGAGTACGGCGGCTGTTCCAGCGCCGCAATCGTCACCACACCCGGCGTCGGAAACTCCTCTACGGCTCCGACCGGCGCCGCATCCACCAAGTCGGCCGGCACGAGCGCGCTGGTCGCTTTTTCGCGATTCGCCGCGTAGCCGCTGGCTTCATTATAGATCACATCGTCGTCGCCGACCTCCGCCGGCACCATGAATTCGTGCGAGAAACTCCCACCCATGACGCCCGTGTCCGCCTCGACGGCGATCGCGTGCACGCCGACCCGCCGGAAAAAGCTCTCATAGGCGGCTTTCATGGCGTGGTAGCTCTTGATCGCGGCCTCGTCGTTCACGTCGAACGAATACGCGTCCATCATGATGAACTCGCGGGCCCGCATCAGCCCGTAACGCGGCCGGATCTCGTTTCGGAACTTCGTCGCGATTTGATAGAAATTCTTGGGCAAATCACGGTAGCTCGTGATCTCCGCCTTCACGAGCGGCGTGATGACCTCCTCGTGGGTGGGCCCGAGAACGAATTCCGGTTCGCGTGAGGAGTGTTTGCCGTCGCCGGCACTGTCCGCCCGAAACATGATTTCGCGCGCGGCCGGCCATCGGGGTCCCTGCTGCCACAACTCCGCCGGATGCACGTGCGGCATCCACAATTCAATCGCCGACGCGGCGTCGAGTTCCTCCCGGCAAATCCGCGTGATCTTGTGAATCACCCGCAGCCCGAGAGGCATGTAGGTATAGAGACCGCCGCCCAGCTTGCGCACCAAGCCGGCACGAACGAGCAGCTTGTGCGAGGCGATTTCCGCGTCGGCGGGACTCTCTTTCAGCGTCGGGATGAAGAACTGCGACCAGAGTTTCATGAAAGTCGGGCAGGCAAACAACCCGCAGGCCCGGGAGCAAGGCGCAAGGACGCCGCGCCGGAGAACAATCTTGCGCCCGTTTCGCGGCTCGCTGCTTCTTTCGCCCTCGAATGTCCGCCTTCAAAGAACGCCGGCCCTGGCCGATGAAGTGGATCGCCCTCGCGATTGTCATCGTGATCGTGCCTTACACGTTCCTGACGCTTTGGTTTCGCAAGCCCGGCCCGGCGTTTCGCCCGTATGAGGACATGAACACGCGCGCCAATGTCAGCCGGCTGCTCTCCGCCGGTTACCAGCGGATTCCGTTGTCAGCGCAGCGGGCGGCCGACCCGCTTCACCTCCGCTCGACCGTCACCGCATCACGGGGACCGGGCGGTTTGCCCGATGAGTTGAAAGCAACCTTCGTCGAGCCACCGCTGCTGCCGTTGGAAATCCTTCACGTGTCGGCCGCCCCCACCGCCAATGGCGTCCAGGCGTACCCCGTCCAATTCACCTGTCGCGTGAAGGACGACAAGCAGCAGCTCGCCGGGGCCGACCTTTACCTCAAGGAGGACGAGATCGTTATCTTGCCGACCTTCGAACGGGTCAGTGGCGACCTGCTGACGCGCACGCGCGAACCCGCCGTTGCAATCGCGATTCCGGCAGGCGCGTTGAAACCGGGACACTACAGCGTGAGGGTGGTGGCGGAACGCGCGGCAAGCGTGTGGATGCTGGATGTTCGCTGATGTGGCGGTTGGGAGGAAACTCGAGTGAGCGCCACAAACAAGTTTTGCATCCATCGATTGGATGCGAGTATCGCTGTGGTTCGCCCCACCCCACCCCACCTCCCCAACCACATCGGAGTGTTCTCGTATTTTGCCGAGGCGGCCGCCGCCCTGTACAAACCGATGTCGCTCGAGGGATATTTTCCGTCACCTTTTTGGAGTCGCCACGTCTTTGCGGACCGCGCCACATTCGCTCAAGCATCATTTGTTCTTGGCCGTTGCGTAAACTGATCCCACCAAGTTTTTCTTCCTGCTTCGAAAGCCTCCACTCGTCATGGCAAAATCCAAAAGTTACGGCGGTCTGATTTTTCTCCTTGTCGTCATCATCGCGGCGGGAGCCGGTACCTGGTATTTTTTCCGCGGCAAGGGGGATAAGGCACCTGAATTTCAGACGACCAAGGTCGCGCGCGGCGATATCACGCAGGCCGTGACCGCGACGGGCGATTTACAACCCGTCGTCACCGTCGACATCGGCGCGCAGGTGTCCGGCCAGATCAAGGAAGTGTTGGTCGACTACAATTCACGGGTGAAGGCCGGTGACGTTCTCGCCCGCATCGACGAGTCCACCCCGACCCAGCGGCTGAGGCAGGCCGAGGCCGACCTCGAGTCAACGAAAGCGAGCAACAAATTGATTCAACTCAATGTCGCGCGGACCCAGGAACTTTTCGAAAAGAAGCTGGTTTCGCAGCAAGAGCTGGACAGCTCCACGGCTCAACTGGCGCAATCGAATGCCAGCTTGCTCACGCGTGAAGCCACCGTCGCGAACGCGAAACTCGACCTCGAGCGGTGCACCATCGTCTCCCCGATTGACGGCATGGTGCTGGACCGCAAGACGGACAAAGGCCGCACCGTCAATGCCAGCATGAACGCGCCGACGCTGTTCACCCTCGTGAACGATCTTTCCAAGATGCAGATCAACGCCGCCGTCGCTGAGGCCGATATCGGCACGATCGCCGAAGGTCAGGAGGTCAAGTTCACCGTGGATGCGTTCCCCAGCCGCACCTTTCAGGGTACCGTTCGCATGGTGCGCAGCGCGGCGAGCGTGAACCAGAGCGTCGTCTCCTACGCGACCATCATCGACGTTAGCAACGAGGACTTGAAACTGCGCCCCGGCATGACGGCCAACGTATCCATTATTGTCCAACAGCGCCCGAACGTACTGCGCATCGCCAACGGCGCCTTGCGGGTGCGCGTGCCGCCCGAGTTGCTCGCTGCGCCCGCGCCGGCTCCCGGCACCAAGGCCGGCGAAAAAGGCGCGGACAAGAGCGGCGGACCGGTCGCGTCGATGACCGACGATGAGCGCATGACGGCAACGTTCGCGATCATGCGGGAGATTGGCTACGAGCGCGGCTCGCCCGCGAGTCCGGATCAAATTGCGAAGGCCCGGCAGCTCGCCAAGGACAAAGGACTGGATCCCGACCTCCTGGCAGCGCGGCTCGCCACGCCAGCTGGGCGCAAAGGCGGCAGTGGCGGCGGCGATCGCGGCGGTGGCAGCGGCGGCCCGCGTCGCGGTGGCGGCGGCGGCTCGGGGGCCGAACGCGGTTATAACAATACCGTCGTGCAGCGCACACTCTACAAGTTTGCCGACCCGAACGCCGCGGAAAAGAAACTCCTGCCGTTGCAGGTCAAACTCGGCATCTCGGACGGGTTCGCCACCGAGGTGCTCGAAGGACTCGAAGACGGAGACACGGTCATCACCGGCGTCATCATGCCCGGCGCGGTCGCGCCAGCACCGCAAGCGCCCGGCGGCAGCTCCAATCCCTTCAGCGGCGGTCGCACCAGCTTTGGCGGCAGCTCGCGCGGACGTTGAGTTCGCTCCACCCACTTCCGCGCATGCAGCCCGTTGTACAGATCAGGGACCTTCACAAGATTTACGAATCCGGCGAGGTCCCGGTTCATGCCGTCCGCGGTGTCAGCCTCGACATCCAGCCCGGCGAATTTATCGCGCTCATGGGCGCCAGCGGGTCCGGGAAGTCCACGCTCATGAACATGCTCGGCTGCCTCGACCGGCCGACCAAGGGCTCGTACCTGCTCGACGGGATCGACATCGACAAGCTCGACCGCAATGAGCTCGCGGATCTGCGCAACCAGAAACTCGGGTTCGTTTTTCAGGGTTTCAATCTCCTGGCTCGCACCACGGCGCTCGAGAATGTCGAATTGCCAATGCTGTATGGCCGGCACCGTCGCGCGTCGAGTGACGAGATTCGCGAGCGCGCAATGCATTGCCTCGAAATCGTCGGCCTCGCGAATCGCTTCGATCATTTTCCGAATCAGCTCTCGGGCGGCCAGCAGCAGCGTGTCGCCATCGCGCGCGGTCTGGTGAATTCCCCGCAGGTCCTGCTGGCCGACGAGCCAACGGGCAATCTCGACTCAAAAACGTCGGTCGAGGTCATGGGCGTTTTCCAGAAGCTGAACGTGCAGGGCATCACCATCGTCATGGTGACGCATGAGTTCGACATCGCCCGTTACTGCCGCCGCAATCTCGTATTGCGCGACGGAGTGGTGGTGCGCGACGAACCCGTCGTCGGTCGCCTCCTCGCCGAGGACGAGATGCGCAAGCTCAAGGAGGCCGAAGCGGCCGCGAAACTTACTTCGGGCGCTCACGCCGCCTGACCCTTCCGACATGCATTTCCTCAACACCCTTCGCGTGGCACTGCGCGCCCTCAGCCGCAATACCATGCGCTCGATGCTCACCGCGCTCGGCATGATCATCGGTGTCGCCGCCGTGATCACCATGGTGAGCATCGGCAATGGTGCCAAGGTGCAGGTCGAGGCGCAGGTCGCCTCACTGGGCCAGAATCTCATCACGGTCATGCCCGGCAGCTTCAGCAGCGGCGGCATGCGCGGCGGCTTCGGCAGCTCCGCCTCGCTCACACCGGAGGATGCCGAGGCAATCACCAACGAGGTGCCGAACATCGACGGACTCAGCCCCGAGGTTCGCGACCGCAACCAGATCCTCGCGAATGGGTTGAACTGGAATACGAACGTCAACGGCGTCGGGCCCGATTATCCTTACGTCCGCAACTGGCCAATCGCCGCGGGTGCGATGTTCACCGATCAGGACGTGAAATCCCTCGGAAAGGTGGCGGTCATCGGCAAGACAGTCGCGGATCAAGTGTTCCCGAACGATGATCCGATCGGCCAGACGCTGCGCATCCGCAATCTGCCTTTTCGGATCATCGGCGTCCTCTCACCCAAGGGATTCAGCGTCTTCGGCTCAGACGAGGACGATGTCGTGTTGATCCCGTACACCTCGCACATGCGCCGCGTCTCGCGCCGCACGAGCATCAGCATGATCCGGATTCAGGCCGCGTCGCCTGAAAAGATCGAGAGCGTCAAACTCGGGATCGAGGATCTGCTGACGCAACGGCGCCGCGGCCGCGAACCCGATTTCACCGTCCGCACCCAGGAGGAACTCGCCGCCGCCGCGACCCAGGCCAACAAGACCATGACCGGCCTGCTCGCCGGCATCGCCAGTGTCTCCCTCATTGTCGGTGGCATCGGCATCATGAATATCATGCTCGTGTCCGTCACCGAACGCACCCGTGAGATCGGAATCCGCCTGGCGATCGGAGCGCACGGCAAGGACGTTCTCACCCAGTTCCTGATCGAAGCGATCATGCTGAGTTCTCTCGGCGGCCTGGTGGGCGTCGCCGTCGGCATCGCCGGCTCCCAATTCATTTCCAACTACAATGGCTGGCCGGTCGTCGTACCCACATTGTGGATTGGCATCTCGGTCGCCGGTAGCGCGTTCGTCGGCATCATCTCTGGCTTCTACCCCGCCTACAAGGCCGCGCAGCTCGATCCGATCGATGCGCTGCGATACGAATAACTTCGCTGGCCGGCGCATCGTAGCGGAACGCCTCCGGGCCCGCCCGCTCGAGCACCGGTGAGCGGAACGGGTCAGGGCGGCCATGCAGGGACGGCGTGCGGCCATCGTGGTGTTCAATTAGAACGCGATCACGAGCACGAGAAATGCCCATCGCCGCGTCCACGGTCCGGGTTTCATCGCGCCTCTTTAAACCGGCCGCGTTTGCCGCATTCTTGCTGCGCAATTCCTTTCGAGGTGCACCTTTCGCGCATGCGTTTTGCGAGCCTGTCCTTCTTCCTCGCGCTGCTTTCCGCGCTGTCGGCGGCGCCGTCGCACCTCGATCTTCGACGCGACGCTGTCGCGGCGTACAACCGCAAAGACTACGCGGCGGCGCGTATCGCGATTTCGCGTGCGTTGGAATTGCGGCCCGATTCGCCCGGCTACCTGCACAATTTGGCCGCCATCGCCGCCCTGACGAGCGACAAGCCGGCTGCGCTCCAGGCGTTGCGACGGCTCGCGGCTCTCGGCGTCGCGACCGCCGTCGAACGCGATCCGGATCTCGCATCACTGCAGGCTGAACCCGAGTTCCTCCGGATCACGCGGCGGCTCGCCGAAAATCGCAGCCTGCAGGGCGAATCCGTGGTCTGGGCGGAACTGTCGGGCCGGGTCGGCATCATTGAAGGGATCGCGTTCCGCCCACGCACCGGTGACGTTTTCCTCAGCGACGTTCACCTGCGCGGCATCTGGCGCCGTGATCGCAACGGGCAAATCACCCGCTTCTCGGCCGAGGACGAGGAGTTGCTCGGGATCTTCGGTTTGGCGATCGACGAACCGCGCAACACCCTTTGGGCCGCGATGGGCGCGCTGCCCGAGATGTCCGGATACACCCCCGACCTGAAGGGCGGGGCCGGCCTCGCCGAGTTCGACCTCACGACCGGCGACCTGCGGCGCGTGATCGCGGTGACGAACGATGGCCGTGACCACAGTCTCAGCGATCTCGTCGTCACCGAAAATGGGATCGTGTACGCTTCCGACAGCCGCGCGCCCGTGATTTGGCAGCTTTCACCCGGAGACGACGAACTGGTGAAGCTGGCCGAGTCGCCGCAATTCCTCTCGCTCCAGGGAATGGCGCTGGCCGACCGCCTGCTGATTGTCGCGGATTTCAGCAACGGCGTCTTCGTGGTTGGCCTCGACGCCGGCGAGCATGGACGCTCCGCCGAGGCCTCCATTCGTTCGCTCGCCCCGCCGGAAAACACCACGCTCGTCGGCATTGACGGCGTGGTTGCTGTGCCTGGCGGCATTGTTGCGGTGCAGAATGGCGTCCTCCCGCAGCGCGTCATTCACCTCACGTTCTCGCCCGATTTTCGGACCATCACCGGGCTGAAGGTCCTCGCCGCGGCCACCCCGCACCTCGACGATCTGGCGCTTGTCACGCTGGTCGATGATCGACCGACGTTGATCGCCGGTGCCGGTTGGGAGAGCTTCGATCCGCTGCGGACGAGTGCGCCACCGGAACATACCGTGCGCATTTTGCAGGTGTCATTTCCTTGAACGAAACGGCTGCCGCTCTTTCCTGTCCGATGAACTTTCCCCGTTTGGTCCTGCTGGTCACACTGACACACGCCTCGATTGGTGCACCGGCCGAGACCGACGGTCAGGAGCGTGAATTGGCGGCTGCGCGTGCGCTCCAGCAGCAGCGCCACTACCCGCAAGCCCGCGCGGCATTCCAGGCTTTCGTTGGGCGCCACCCGAACCACGCCGCGGCGTGCCACGAGTTGGGCCTTCTCTGGCGCATGCGCGTCGACGACGAGGCGTTCAAGGAAGCGGTCAAATGGCTCGGCCGCGCAGCGGAATTGGAGCCGACGAACGCGCGTTATGTGGGCGATTATGGTGGCACCTCTCTCCAACTCGCGAGCCGCACGCGCTCCGTTTCCGCCGCCACCAAAGGCCGCGATGCGATGGAGCGGGCGATTGCGCTGGACCCGGATTACCTGGATGCGCGCGAGGGGCTCTATGAGTTTTACCGGCGCGCGCCATGGCCGCTGGGCAGCGCATCGAAGGCGAATGCACAACTCGCGGAGATCAAGAAACGCGATCCGGATCGCGCGCTGCTGCTCAGCGTGAACGCCAAGGTGGCGGCTCGCGACTACGACGGTGGTTTCAAGATTTGCGAGGAGATGCTCGCACGAAAACCCAACGACTACACGGCGCTGTATTATTATGGACGGACGGCCTCGGTGAGCGGTCGAAACCTGGAGCAGGGATTATACTCGTTGCAGAAATGTCTGACGCTCGTCCCTCCGACGCCCGCTTCCCCGTCGCACAGCAATGTGTGGCATCGCATCGGCAACGTACTCGAGAAACTCGGCCGCATTGACGACGCCAAGTCGGCTTACGAATCCGCCCTGAAACTCGACGCGGCCAACACGCAAGCCGCCAGCTCACGGGCCCGGCTCGAGTAGCCGGCCGCCGCGTCCGACGTGGCGCGTCCATCCCGCTCGGGGTGTGAGGTAGCGTCCCGCCCAAATATTGATTCCTCCTCGAGAAGGCCGCCCCTGGTAAGCGCACGTGCAAAAATTAATTCCGATTTTCGTTCGGCAGAATCGTGTAGTTCCAGTTGGGCAGCACGGCATGTCGATAGAGGCTGATCTGGCTGAGTTGCGCCGCGGTGAGCGTGATTCCCTTTGGGTATTGCCGGGGGTCGAGCGAACAGTTGACCGTGAGCCCTGTGCGCGGTGCGGGTTTGGCGAATGAGACGCAGGACGGTGGGAAAGTCGGCGAGGGGCTGGCCGGCCCATGGCCCATTGCTTGCTGATCTCGGCGAAGAGCCGGTGCTCGATGGGATTCCATTTGGAGGCGCCGGTGGGATAATGGCAGACGGTGACGGACAGTCCAAAGCGGTCGGCGAGCTTTTCCTGCAAGGCATGCTTCCAGAGGGAAGTCGCGGCGCCATTGCTGCCACCGTTGTCGGCCAGGAAGAGAAGGCGGGAGCTGTCGGGCCCGCCTCCATAAGGGACAGGTCAATTAAGCCATGGCGCGAACCCGAAAGGGACAGGTCAATTGTACTCTAGCCATGGCGCGAACCCGAAAGGGACGGGTCAATTGTACTCTAAATTGGGTATTCCACGCGCTCGGCGATCCGACATTGACCACTCAGCCTCGCATCCATGAGACACGCGCGAATCAAGGTTTCTCCTGCAGAGAGCCAGGCGGCTTATCACTGCGTCACGCGCACCGTGAACGGGGAGTGGCTCTTCGATGATGTATCGAAAGAAGTGCTACGCCGGCAGCTGTGGCAGGTCGCCGATTACTGTGGCGTTTCCATCTATACGTACACCCTGCTGTCGAATCACTTTCACGTTCTGGTTAACGTTCCGTCACAGCAGGTCGTGTCCGACGCCGAACTGCTCCGGCGCCACGCAGTCCTCTATCCGCACCCGACCAAGTACCAGACGGCGCGGCTCGAAGTCATCAAAGCGGAACTTTCCGAAAATGGACCACACGCTGTCGCCTGGCGGCAGCGCCAGCTCGCGTTGATGGGAGATGTCTCGCAGTACATGAAACTGCTGAAACAGCGCTTTTCGATTTGGTACAACCAGTCGCATGGGCGTTTCGGCACGCTGTGGGCCGAGCGGTTCAAGAG
>JBBRCR010000152.1:0-16326 GCA_038204695.1 Opitutales bacterium
ATCTGCGAATCATAAACCGGAGCAGCCACGCCATGCCTCTTGACGAACAGCAACTCGCCACCCTCCGGGCCAAGGCCCGCCTGGTTCGGCGCGATATCGTGACCATGGTGCACCGCGCCAATTCCGGTCACGTCGGCGGCAGCCTCAGCGCCACGGAGATTGTCGTGGCGCTCTACCATGAAGTGATGCGCCACGATCCGAAGTATCCGCAATGGTCAGACCGCGATCGTTTCGTGCTTTCGAAAGGCCATTGCACGCCGGTGCTCTATGCCGTGCTGGCCAACTGCGGTTACTTTCCCCACGAGGATCTCGCCACGTTCCGCTCCGTCGGCTCGCACCTGCAGGGGCACCCGTATCAACCGAAGACGCCCGGAATCGATGCGTCCACCGGCACGCTCGGACTCGGTCTCTCCACCGCCTGCGGGATGGCGCTGGGCGCGAAACTGCGCGGCGCGGCGCATTTCACGTATGTGCTTTGTGGTGACGGCGAGCAGCAGGAGGGGCAGATTTGGGAGGCCGCGATGTTTGCCCACAAGTACAAGCTCGATCACCTGATCGCGTTCACCGATCGCAACCGGCTGCAAACCGATGGAAACACGGAGGACGTGATGCCGCTCGATCCGCTCGTCGACAAGTGGCGGGCGTTCGGCTGGCAATCGTGGGAAATCGACGGCCACGATTACAACGAGATTGTCGACGCGATTGCCACGGCGGCCACATCGCCCGGCCGGCCCACCATGATCGTGGCCAACACCATCAAGGGCCGCGGCGTTTCCTTCATGGAAAACGTGGCGAGCTGGCACGGCACCCCGCCCAACGAACAGGAGCACGCGCTGGCGCTGGAGGAACTCGCATGAAACCAATCATGAAGCAGACGCGGCAGGGTTACGTCGACGCGCTGATCGAGCTCGCCGCGAGCATGCCCGAACTCGTGGTGCTCGACGCCGACGTCGCGAAGGCAACCAAGACCTGTGATTTCGAGAAGAAATTTCCCGCCCGGTTCTTCAACTGCGGCACGGCCGAGCAGAATGAACTCTCCGTCGCGGCGGGACTGTCGCTGGAGGGCTATGTGCCGTTCGCGACCACCTTCGGTGTTTTCGCCACCGGGCGCGCCGGCGATCAACTGCGCGCTTCGATTTGTTACCCCAAGGCCAACGTGAAGGTGGCCGCGACGCATTGCGGCCTTTCGACGGGAGGCGATGGCGCATCGCATCAGGCCTGCGAAGATATCGCGATTGCGCGGGTGATGCCCAACCTCACGATCCTCGTCCCGGGCGATTACGAAGAGGCGCGGCTCGCGACCATCGCCGCCGCCAGGCACGAGGGCCCCGTTTATCTGCGGCTCGGCCGCGACAGTTATCCGGTCGTGCCGGCCCTGCATGACACGTTCACGATCGGCCGCGCAAAGCTGCTGCGCGAAGGCAGCGACATCACGCTCGTTTCCACCGGTGTCATGGTCAGCGAGGTACTCGCCGCGGCGGATATTCTCGCCCAGGAAGGGGTGCGCGCGCGGGTGCTGCATTTCCCCACGATCAAGCCGCTCGACTTGGAACCGCTGCTTGCCGCCGCCACGGAGACTCACGGTTTCGTGACGGCCGAGGAGCACTCGATTATCGGTGGCCTCGGCGAAGCCATCGCGGCCGCCGTCGCCGAAGCGGGCGCCCCAAGCGCGCTCCGGCGCGTGGGCACGAAAGATGTCTTCGGCGAATCGGGCACGATGGCCGAACTGTTCGACAAATACGGACTGCGCGCCGCGAACATTGTGGCCGAGGCTCGCGCTTTGCTCGCCGGCGTTCCAGCGTAGGCGCATCTCATGCAAGCCGTCGTAAAATTCGAAAAAGGGCCCGGCCATGTCGATTTGCGTGAAGTGGCTGACCCGTCTCCGGCCGATCACCAGGTCAAGCTGGCCATCGATGCCTGTGGAATCTGCGGGACCGACGTGCACGTTTACCACGATACGTTTCGTAATTTCCCGCCGGTCATCCTTGGACATGAGTTCGTCGGCCGCGTGATCGAGGAGGGTCGGAGTGTTCGGGGCGCGACCGGGCCGAATGCCCGCTACGCCGTGCTGGGTGCGACCGCGGTCACCTGCGGCCGCTGCCGCTGGTGCCGCAGCGGCGAATTCATGTTCTGTCCGGATCGCCGCGGCATGGGCCATGGCGTCAACGGTGCGTTCACGCGTTTTGCGTGCGTGCGCCCGGATCAACTTTATCCGCTCCACGAAAGTCTGCCGACGGAGGAAGGCGCGCTGGTTGAACCGCTCGCCGCGGCGGTGCACGCGGTCGCGGAAATCACCAACGTCCGCCCCGGGGACATCGCGCTCGTGTCCGGCCCCGGTCCCATCGGCCTGCTCTGCCTGCTCGTCCTCGTCCAGCAGGGCATCAAGACGATCGTCGCCGGCACCACGGCAGACGCGGGACGGCTCACGCTGGCCACGCAACTTGGGGCGGCGTGCGTGGTCGACGTGATGCAGCAAAACCTCGAAGAGATCGTGCGCTCGGAAACCGGCGGTACGGGCGTCGACGTGGCGTTCGAGGTCTCGGGCGCCGCGCCCTCCGCCAAAGCGTGCCTCGATGCGCTGCGCCCCCTCGGACAGTACACGCAGGTCGGACACTTCGGCCGCGAAATCACCGTCCCGTTTGATCGCGTCGGCTTCAAACAGCTGCGCGTCGCCGGATCCGTCGGCTACACGGCGGCCACCTGGTCACGCACGATGGCGCTGCTCGTGCAGGGGATGCGCCCAAGCCGGATCGTCACCCACCGGATGCCGCTCGCCCAGTGGCGCGAAGGCTTCGATTTGTTCGAACGCAAGGCAGCGGTGAAGGTGCTGTTGTCGCCGTGATCGGACGGCGGAGGACGGACGACGGATGGCAGACGGCGGACGGCTGACGACGGATGGCAGACGGCGGATGACAGACGGCGGATGACAGACGGCGGACGACGATGACGATGATCCGGAAACGAGCGCTCGAGAAAACCAACCAATGACCACGCGGAGAACCTCCGGCCATCACGGCCCACCTCACCGCTCACTCCCCTCTCTCACTCCTTTTTCCCTCACTCCCTTTCCCCTCACTCCCCTCCCTCACTCCCTTTTTCCCGTACTCCCTTTCCCCTCACTCCCTCTTTCCTCCATGCCATCCCGTCTTGTCGATAAAACTGTGCTCGTGACTGGCGCCAGCAAAGGCATCGGCCGCACGCTGGCCATCGCCTGCGCGCGTGAAGGCGCGCACGTCATCGTCAATTACAACTCGGATCGGGCCGGCGCGGAAGCGGTCGTCGAAGAAATCGAATCCTTCGGCCGCCGCGCTCTCGCCGTGCACGCCAACCTTAGCCGGGTGGCGAACATCGATCGGATGTTCGCCCGCGCCCGCAAGGTGTTCCCGCGGCTCGACGTCCTCATCAACAACGCCGGCCTCACCGGCTGGGCGGGACTTTTCGACACCACCGAGGCCAAATGGGATCTCGTCCTCGACACGAATCTCAAGGGCACCTTCTTCTGCTCGCTGGCCGCCGCCCGCTGGATGCGCGAAACGAAGACCGCCGGATCCATCGTCAACATCTCCACGAATTGCGCGCAGCTCGCGGTGAAAAACCTGGTGGCGTACGCCACCAGCAAGGCGGGCGTGCACGGGCTCACCAAGCAGCTCGCGATCGAGCTCGCCCCGTATGGCATTCGCGTCAACACGTTCGCGCCGGGGCCGACCAATGTGGAGCGGAACCTCGCGGACGATCCCGACTATCGCAGCGTTTGGGGCAGTGTCATTCCGCTGGGCCGCACCGCCGAACCCGCGGAAATGATCGGACCCGCGCTCTTCCTGGCGTCACAGGATTCCAGTTACATGACCGGCCAGACCTTCTACGTGGACGGTGGCTGGTCCGTGCAGGGCAGGATTCCCACCGCCAACCTGGAGAAGGCGGCCCGCAAGAACCGGTGAACATTTCACGATGAAGAAACTCCGCGTTGGTCTCGTCGGTTTTGGTTTCATCGGCCCGCATCATCTCGATGCGATCCGCCGGCTCGGCTTCGCCGAAGTCACCGGCATCGCGACGATCTCGGACGCCGATGCCCGGCAACGGGCGGCCCAGTATTTTATTCCGAAGCATTACCCGAGCTGGCAGCAACTCGTGGCGGATCCCGCGATCGATGTGGTCGATGTGGCCACGCCGACCTTCCTGCACGCGCCCGTGGCCCTCGCCGCGATCAAGGCCGGGAAACACGTGATCGTGGACAAACCGATGGCGCTCACCTCGGCCGAGGCGAAGCGGATGCACCAGGCGGCTCACCGCGCCGGCGTCGTCAACGCCGTCACATTCAGCATCCGCTACAACGTGATGTTGCAGCAGGCCCGCGCCATGATCGCCAAAGGGGAAGTCGGTGACGTGCGGCTCGCCACCGGCCACTACTGGCAGGAGTGGCTGCTGAAGGAGACGGATTTCAACTGGCGGCTGGAGCCGGAACAGGGTGGCGCGCTCGGCATGGTTTCCGATGCCGGCGCGCACTGGTACGACATGGTGCAACACATCACCGGCCGGCGGATCGTGCGGGTGCTCGCCGATCTGTCGCGCTTCATTCCGATCCGCCAGCGTCCGCTGCCCGACGGCACCACGGTCGACTACAAGGTGCGCGTGCCCGACCTCGGCCTGATCCTGTGCGAATTCGACAACGGCGCCCGCGGCATGTTCAGCACGGGGGCGATCAGTGCCGGCCACAAAAACGATCTCACGATCGAAATTTGCGGCTCGCGCTGCTCCGTGCGCTGGCAGCAGGAGCGCCCGGATGAACTGTGGGTTGGCCGGCGCGACGAACCGAATCAAACCTGGATCAAGGATCCGCCGCTGCTCGACCCGTCCGTCCGCTCGATGGCCGCGCTGCCGGGCGGACATTACGAGGCGTGGTCGGATGCGTTCCGCAACCTCATGCGAAATATTCTCACCTTCATCGCCGAAGGCCGCGATCCGCGCGCAGCCGACGACGTTTCCTTTCCCACCTTCGCCACGGGTCATCGCATCGCCGCCATCGTGGATGCCATCGCGGCCAGTGCCAAGGCGGGCGGCCGATGGAAATCCGTCGCTCGCGTCTGACCCCAAACTTCACCACCGCCTCCCGGCCTTCCCTCCCGTGCCCTCCCCTTCTGTCAAAGCCGCCGTCCTCGGCACCGGCAACATCGGCTCCGATCTGATGTTCAAACTGCTGCGGCAGCCCGGCAACCTCGAGCTCGCCCTCTTCGCCGGCATCGATCCCCAATCCGACGGGCTGGCCCGCGCACGCCAGCTGGGTATTGCGGTCAGTGCTCGCGGCATCGATGCGGTTCTGGAGGCGCACGACATCCAGATCGTTTTCGACGCGACGAGCGCGAAGGCTCACCTGCGCCACGCACCCGCGCTCGCCGCCGCGGGCAAGGTCGCGATCGATCTTACGCCGGCCGCCTGCGGTCCGTATGTCGTGCCGCCCGTGAATCTGCGGGCGCATCTGGGCGCCCCAAACGTCAACCTGATCACGTGCGGAGGCCAGGCGACGATTCCGCTCGTGCATGCGGTCAGCCGTGTCACCCCCCTGCGTTACGCCGAAATTGTCAGCACGGTGGCAAGCGTTTCCGCGGGACCGGGGACGCGGCAGAACATCGACGAGTTCACCTTCACCACCGCGCGCGGTCTGGAAGCGATCGGTGGCGCCGCCGCCGGCAAGGCGATCATCATCCTCAATCCCGCCGACCCGCCGATCCTGATGCGCAACACGATCTACCTGCTCCCGGCGGGCGATTTCGACGACGCGGCGGTCACAAAATCGGTCGAGCAGATGGTGTCCAACGTTGGTGAATACGTGCCCGGCTACCATCTGAAAGGCGCGCCCGTCTTCGACTCCGTCAGGATCGGCGGCGTCGCCCGGCGCAGCATCACGCTGCTGCTCGAGGTCGAAGGCGCCGGCGATTACCTGCCGAAGTACGCCGGCAATCTCGACATCATGACCGCGGCCGCCTGGCGCGTGGGCCAGGTTCTGGCCGAGACTCTTGCGGCGCAAAAGACCAACGCTCCCGCCGTCCCATGAGCACAACTCTCGCTCCGCGATTGGAAACGCATTCTGCCGCCGGGAGCCGGACCGCAGCGTCCGCGCCACAAAAACCGAGGATCACCGACAGCAGTCTGCGCGACGGTTCCCATCCGATGCGGCACCAGTTCACGATCGAGCAGGTGCGAACCGTGGCCGCGGCGCTGGATCAGGCGGGCGTTCCGGTGATCGAAGTTTCCCACGGCGACGGGCTCGGCGGCTCGTCGCTCCAATACGGATTCTCGCTCGTCCACGAGATGGAGCTCATCTCCGCGGCGCGGGAGGCCTGCGCCCGCGCAAAAATCGCCGTGCTTCTGCTGCCGGGCGTCGGCACCAAAGTCGAACTGCACGAAGCGGCGCGGCGGGGCGCGACCGTGGTGCGCATCGCGACGCAGTGTACGGAGGCGGACGTTTCGGAGCAGCATTTCGGACTGGCCAAGGAACTCGGCCTCGAGGCGGTGGGTTTTCTCATGATGGCGCACATGCGACCGCCGGCGGTGCTGGCCGAGCAGGCCCGGTTGATGGAACGTTACGGGGCGGACTGCGTGTATGTGGTCGATTCGGCCGGTGCCATGCTGCCGTCCGAGGCGGCGGCGCGCGTCGCCGAACTGAAACGCGCCCTGCGGTGCCAGGTCGGGTTTCACGCGCATAACAATCTCGGCGTCGCGATCGGCAACAGCCTCGCGGCGCTGGAGGCCGGCGCGGCCCAAATCGACGGCTGCCTGCGCGGGCTTGGCGCCGGGGCGGGCAACGCACCCACCGAATTGCTCGCGGCCGTACTCGACAAGCTCGGCCTCAATCCCGGCTTGGACGTCTTCAAGCTGTGTGATGCCGCCGAATACGTGCTCGCGCCGATGATGCCGTTCCAGCCGATCCCGAATCGCGATGCGATCACGATTGGCTACGCGGGGGTTTACTCGACCTTCCTTCTGCATGCGCGCCGCGCCGGCGAACGGCTCGGGCTCGATCCGCGCGACATCCTGGTGGAACTCGGCCGGCGAAAGGCCATGGCCGGCCAGGAGGATTGGATCCTGGACGTCGCCCAGGATCTTGTTTCGCGTCGCGAGCGCAAAGCGTAGATCCGACGGCGTCCGCACCAGTCTCACCCATGGAAAACACCACCGGCCCCGAATCCGCTTTTCCCTTACAAGCGAAAGAGAAGGGGGTGGGCGGGGCCCAAACCCGGCACGGCTTGTGGCGGATCGTGCCGTCCCCGATGCTGACCGAGATTTTCGCGCAGAGCGGATTCGGTTTTCAGATCCTCGACTGCGAGCATGGGGCGTATGACTACGCGACGCTCCTGCCGGACATCCTCGCGTGCGAGCGCCACGGTTGCGCTCCCTTTGTGCGCGTGAGCGGCACGAGCAAAATCGAGGTCCAGCGCTGCCTCGATCTCGGCGCGCGTGGACTCGTGTTTCCGCAACTCGCCACCGCGGCCGATTTTGAGCGCGGCGGTGCGATGATGGATTACGCGCCGGCCGGAACCCGCGGATACAACCCGTTTGTCCGCGCCATGGCTTATGGCACGCCGGCCACCGGAGTTGCGGATCGAGGCCGCCCCTGGTTCATTCCGATCGTCGAAACGCTGCAGGCGGCGGAAGAGATCGACGCGATCGCGCGGCTGCCGCGGGTCGATCTGATTTATATCGGCGCGTACGATTTATCCGCCCAGCTCGGTTGTGCCGGAAGAATGGACGCGCCGGAACTCACGGCCGTAATCGACCGGATCATCGCGGCGGCGCGGCAGGCCGGAAAAGCAGTCGGCTCGATGGCGCTGAATCCCGAGGCCGCCCGTGCCCTCGCGGCCCGCGGCGTGCGCGCGATCGTGCACGGCGTGGAAAGCCATCGTATCAAACAAGCGATGACATCGATTCTGAGCCCGCTGCAGGAGCGTGAGCCCCCGACGGCCCGCGGATGAAAGCGTCGCTGCGAGCGCCAGCGTCTTCCCCGTTCTTCCCCGTCTTCCCCGTCTTCCCAGTCTTCCCAGTCTTCCCAGTCTTCCCAGTCTTCCCAGTCTTCCCAGTCTTCCCAGTCTTCCCAGTCTTCCCAGTCTTCCCCGATGAACTCCATCCAAGGCCCCGCGATCTTTCTGGCGCAGTTCGTCCGCGACACGGCGCCGTTCGATACGCTCGAAAATATCTGCCGCTGGGCGGCTGCGTTGGGCTACACGGGCGTGCAGGTTCCCGCATGGGAGGATCCGCGGTTCATCGATCTGGCCCAGGCCGCCACTTCAAAATCGTACTGTGATGACTGGCGGAGCCGCGTGGCCGACTGCGGGGTGCAATTGACGGAGTTGAACGCCTCGCTCGCCGGCCAGGTGCTCGCGATTCATCCGGCGTACGAGGTCGCATTCCAGGGTTTTTATCCGCCGGGGCTCGACGATCGGGCGCGCGTGGCGTGGGCCACGGAGAAGCTGCAACAGAGCGTTCGCGCCGCCGCGAATCTCGGCACGAAATGCCTGCCGGTGCTGTCAGGCGGGCTGGCGTGGCATCTCGCCTACCCGTGGCCGCAACGCCCGGCTGGTCTCATCGACGAGGCGTTTGCCGAACTCGCGCGCCGCTGGCGGCCGATTCTGGATTTGGCCGGCGAACTCGGCCTCAGCATCGCGTACGAGTTGCACCCCGGTTCCGACTTGTTCGACGGACACACGTTCGAGCGTTTTCTCCGCGCGGTCGGCGATCATCCGGCGGCCACGCTGAATTATGACGCCAGCCACTTCGTCCTCCAGCACCTCGACTACGTCGACTTCATCCGGCTCTACGGCTCGCGGATCAAAGGCTTTCACGTGAAGGACGCCGAACTGCGTCCGGATGGCCGCAGTGGTGTGTACGGCGGCTATCAACCGTGGGCCGGGCGCGCCGGCCGCTTCCGCTCGCTGGGTGACGGTCAGGTCGATTTCAAACGCGTCTTCACGCTGCTCACTCAGGCCGGTTATCGCGGCTGGGCCGTGCTCGAATGGGAATGCGCCGTCAAATCACCGGAGCAGGGCGCCCGCGAAGGAGCACCCTTCATCGCGCGGCATCTGATCGATGCAACGCAGGTCGCGTTCGACGATTTTGCCGGCGGCAAGTCCGACGCCGCATTGAATCGCCGAATTCTCGGACTCACGTAGGCCCGCAAGCCGTCGCCGTCGTCCGGAGCCAAAATCGCTCAGCTGCGCTGAAGCCTGCCCGCTACTTTCCCGCCGACGGCGCGGTCTGCTCGGGCGTGGCGCGGCCGGAGGGCAGCTCCATGATCTTGATGTTCCGGAAATGAATCGGCGCGCCCTCCGATTCGAGGCAGAGGTATCCTTTTCGTTGTGACACGTTGCTGATCCCGTTCACAAACTTGCCGTTGATCGACAGCTTGACCACGCCGTCCACCGCCACGACGACGTACGTGTTCCACTCGCCTTTGCCCTTGCAGCGGCTCTCGAACGACATGCTCCGCGAGCCGCGCGGATTGTCGGGCGTCACCGTGACGCCATTGGCGCCAAACAACTCGCCGCTGACATAGCCGAGGTGCCGCGGTGTGCCGTCCTTCTCCTTGTTCAGATAGGGCCATTCGAGCTCGAGCATCTGCACTTCCGTTCCCTTGGGCAGCGTCTTGCCGGCGGCCGGCTTGGGATCGCTCCAGATGAACACGCCGGAATTTCCACCCGCCTGGAGATGCATCCACTCGACGTGCAGGACAAAATTCTCGTATTGCTTCTCCGTACGCATGACGCCGATGGGTTTGCCGGTGCACACGATTAACCCGTCGCGCACCGACCATGTGTCGGGATCGGTATTCACGTTCACCCAGCCGGTGAGATCCTTTCCGTTGAAGAGATCCCGGAACGGCGGGACCTCGCCGGCCCGGGCGAACGGGGAAATGAGCGCTGCGAAACCCAACCCCACGACGAAAACACATTTTTTCATAACGAAAGTGCCGTCACAGGTTTGTCTCTGCGACCATGCTGCCGGCAAGTGTATTATCGCGTCGCTGAAGTAGCTGCAGCCACGAACTCAAATCACAATCTTGATCCCGCGGCGCAGGTACGTTGGCACGTCGAGATCCTGACCGTCGAACAAATTGCGGTCGGTCTTCTCGAAATGGCCGCGGCTCTCGAGCTCGCCGAATCCGAACTCCTCCTGTGCCGTATTGGGCACGAGAACAGGCTGGCTCTCCACCGTTGCGCCCACGCGCGCACGCGACGTGGCCGGCGGCGTCGGCCAGACGGTTTCCGCGGCAGCGGTCACCGAACCCTCTTCGGAACGGGGCGTGTTCTGCACTCTGTTCCGGGCCGTGACGACCGGACGCCGCGGCGGCATCGCGCGCCCACCCATGTCGCTTGTGCCGATCACACACACTTCCACCCGGCTCTGCATCTCCTCGTCGATCACGGCGCCCATGATGATGTGCGAGTCCCGGCCGAACTGCTCGGTAATCGCGGTCATCAACTCGTTCACCTTCGGCAGCGTCAGGTCGGCGCCACCAAGAATGTTGACGAGCAGTCGATCGGCCCTGCGGGAAAATTCCGGCGTGTGCAGCAGCGGGCACAACTTGAGGCTGGCCACCGCGTCGGCCACGGCATTCTCACCCGCCCCCTCGCCCAAACCAAACAGCGTCTTGCCGCCCCGGGTGTGAAACGCCTGCCGCAGCGTGGCGAAGTCGAGGTTGATCAGCCCCGTCTTGAACATCATGGACCAGATCGATTTCACGCCCCGGCCGATCCATTCGTCCGCCCGCGCGAACGAGTCGAGCACCGTCTCGTTCTCGGCCGCCTCCTGCAACAGCACGTCGTTCGGCAGCGGAATCACGGCGTCGCACACCTGCCGCAGCGCCCGCAACCCTTCCTCCGCCTGCTTCAACCGGCGGCCGCCTTCGAAGCTGAAGGGCATCGTCACGAATGCGATCACCAGGGCGCCCGTTTCCGCGGCGATTTCCGCCACCACCGGCGACGCTCCGCTGCCGGTGCCGCCGCCCATGCCGGTGACGAGAAACACCAGATCGCAGTCTTTCACCACGGCCGATATCTTGGCGCGATCCGCCTCCGCCGCCTCCCGACCGAGCTCCGGATCGCCGCCCGCGCCGAGCCCGCGCGTCACCGTCATGCCAATGAGGATCTTGTCCTGTACGGGCGAACTCGCGAGCGCCTGGTAGTCGGTATTAATCACCGCGAGCTGGAGCCGCTCGAGGTTCTCCATTTTCAACCGGTCGACCGCATTCGCACCGGCGCCGCCCACGCCCACCAGTTTGATCGCGATGTTGCGGTCGGTGAGCAGGGAGTGTTCGAGAGGGAGTTCGTTGAGATTCATGGGGGGAGTCTCGGCGATTACGTCGTGGCGAAGAGCCGTTTCACGCCGGTCATGAAACCGCCGCTCCGACGGGCGGGTGCGGCCTTGTCGGCCTGGGCGCTGACCCCGTAGTACAACAAACCGAGGGAGGTGTGATAACCCGGGTCCCGCAGGTTTTCGCTCACCCACGCCGGGGTTTCACCGAGGTGCGCGGGCACTCCGAAAATCTTGGCCGCCGTTTCGGCGATCGCCGGCAGCTTCGCCGTGCCGCCCGTCAGGACCACGCCGGCTGCGCAGGCTTCCGGCGAGAAACCGCTGCCCAGTTTTTTCTTCACCACTTCGAGGATTTCCCACGTGCGCGCGGCGGTAATCTGCTCGATCGCGAGCAGCGGAAACTGCCGGTCGCCGATCGCGAAATTTCCATCGAGCCACACCTTCTGCCCCTTGTCCCGCCCCTGCACACTGGCGCGTCCGAAGCGCAGCTTCAACTTGTCCGCCTGGCCTTCGGTCAAACGCAGGCCGATCGAAAGATCATTGGTCAGGTGCGCGCCGCCCACCGGCACGACGCCCGTGGTATGTGGCGCGCCGTCGCGGTAAAGTACAAAATCCGTCGTGCCCGCGCCGATGTCGATCGCGAGGACCCCGTGCTGTCGCTCCTCCGCGCTCGTGATCATGTGGCCCGACGCCAGCCCGGCGAGCACGAGTTCGCGCACCTCCAGGTTGAATCCGCGAATGACATGGATGTTGTCCGCGAGCCGCTGCTCCTGCCCGTGCACGGTCCAGTAACCCACCTCCAGCCGCTGCCCCACGAGATTTTCCGGGCTGCTCGGAATCAACCGGCCATCAAGGCGAAACGGGCGGCGAATGTGGTGCACCACCATGCGACCAGCCGGGAGTTCCTTGGCCTTGGCCAGTTCGCACACCGTCCGCACATCGCTGGCGTCGATCAGGTTGTCGGAGGCCTTCACATTCACCGACGCCTCGTTGTAGAAACCTTCGAGATGACCTCCGGTCTGCGCGAGGAAAACCACCTGGATCCGCTCGCCGGCCTCGCGTTCCGCCGTCTCCAGCGCGCTGTGCGTGCATTCGCTCGCGGCCTTGTAGTCAACAACGGTGCCCTTGATCACACCGCGCGACGAGCACTCGCCGCGCCCGATGATCGCCAGCTCGCGTCCGGTGTATTCACCCACCAATACGCTGATTTTCGAAGTGCCGATTTCAACGGCGCCGATGAAGGTCGTTCTAGAGCTCACGTTTTGTTTTTCCTGGGGAGGGGGAGAAAAAAGAGATGGCGGGGCTCGCCCCCGGGTTCAGCTGCGCGGACGGTTTCAACTCGACCGGGAGCTCGATTCGGACCGGCACTTCGCGACCGAGCGAAAGATCGATCCGGACCGGACCCGGCGCCGCCTTGGAAATGCGATCCCACATGTAGTCGAGTTTGGCGAGTTGCGGGAAGTAATCCGCGGCCGCGTTGAAAACAATCGTCGCTCCTTGCGACGTGCGCACCTCCAACTCGCGATCGGGCTCCAGTCGCGCGAGCGAAACGATCATCCACGTGCGATACAGATGCTCCGCCTCGAGTCGCGCTTTGGCCAGCAGCTCGCTGACCGATTCCATGCCCGCAATGGGCGCAAAGCCGTCCACCGTCCGGCTGATCTTCACGCCATCGAGCCAGGGCAGGCTCGTCAGCAACGTGTCCGCGTACCCCTCACCCGCAAAAATGGTGCCGTCACTCGCCACCAACAGCGGCAGCTGCCGGCCCGCCCACTCGGCCATCATGCGCGCGACCGGCAACCGCTCGGTGATCTGCACCACAAGTCGATCCGGAAAATTGCGCGTGAGTCGCGCCGTCAGCACCTGCCCGTCACCGAGCAGACGTTCGTGGAGCTGCACGAGATCGAGTTCCATCAACGTCGCATCGGCCGGAAGCTGGAGCGTGCGCTGAAGCCACTCGGCCGTGTGCACGCCATCCGTAATCAACTGCGGTGGGCGCACCGGAATAATTTGATCCGAATCGGACTTCACGACCGGAGCGCCGCGCAGGGAACGTGCGACCGTCCAGGCGCCCCACAAGAGTCCACCCACGAAGGTGACGCCGAAGGTGATTCGCAGCCCGGCGGCGACCAGCCGCCAGCGGCCGCCCCGCGACATCGTGCGTGGCTTCACCGGCTGGGGAATGTCTCTCCAGCTGCGCGGGGCGGGAGCGTTGAACAGATTGTGCGTCACGAATGATGGGCGGGCGCGGCCGCGTGAAAACGCTGCAGCGCGGGGGTGACCAGCTCCCGCACCAACGCCGGGAAATCCAATCCCGCGCAGCGTGCGCTCATCGGCAGCAGACTCGTTTCCTTCATGCCGGGCAGCGTGTTGATTTCGAGCAAATAAAGCTCGTCCAACCCGGACAGAATAAAATCAACGCGCGCGTAATCGCGGCAGCCGCAGGCGGCAAACGCAGAGGCCGCCGCCGCCTGCACGGCGCTGGTCACGGATGCCTCGAGCGGAGCCGGCGCAAAATATTCGGTCATCCCCTTCGTGTACTTCGACGAATAATCGTACACGCCGGAGCGCGGCCGAATTTCCACCACTCCCATCGCCTTTCCGCCCAGGACACCGACCGAGAGTTCCCGTCCCACGATCCGTTTTTCGATCAGCCACGCACCCCGGGAAATATCCGCCAGCTTCGCCCTCAGCTCGGCGCGCGAGGCCGTCAGCGCCAGGCCGACGCTGCTGCCCTCGTTGTTGGGTTTGACGACCAGGCTTTCACCGAGCTTTCGAACCACGTCTTCGGCGTCGGGTTTTTGCGCCGCATCGAAATCGATTCCGGGCACGACCCGCCCGCCGGCCGTGGCGACCGCCTGCTTCGTGCGCGTCTTGTCCATCGTCAGGGCACTCGCCGCTGCATCACACCCGGCATACTGCACGCCCGCCGCATCCAGCAATCGCTGCATGCCGCCGTCTTCGCCAAACGTGCCGTGCAGCGTCGAGAACACCACGTGCTGCCGAGCGTCGAGCCCGGAGGGAAGCGCGTCCGCGTTGAGCGGGAACAGCCGCGTCGGGAAACTGCGCGCGAGCGCGAGTGCGGAGGCCCGGCCCGAGCCAAGGGATACCTCGCGCTCCGCCGAGGTGCCGCCCGCCAATACCGCGATGATGGGGCTCGTCATGGGAAAGTGGAGACAGGCTCCGGGACCGCTCCGAAATTCACAGCACGTCCTCCCATTTTTTGCCGTAGAGCAGCACCTCGGGCTGGAGGTCGACGCCCTTCACCTCGCGCACGCGGGTGCGCACGCGGCGGACGAGTTCGAGCACATCGGCGGCGCGCGCCTCACCCCGGTTGATGATGAAGTTCGCGTGCACGGGCGACACTTCGGCATCGCCGACGCGTTCGCCCTTGAGTCCACACTGGTCGATGAGGCGGCCGGCCGAATCGCCCGGCGGGTTCTTGAAAACGCATCCGGCACTGGGCTCGCGCGGCTGGCTCTCGTGCCGCTTCCTTCGATACACATCGATCTGGCGGCTGATCGCATCCGCCTCGCTCGCGCCGGCGGGCCGGAGCAGCGCGCCCAACGCGATCGCATCCTGAAGTTCCGCGCAGTGCCGGTACGCCACGTGCAGCGCCGGGCGGGTGAGCGTTCGAATCGTGCCGTCCATGGTCATCACTTGAATCTCCTCGACCACATCGAACATCCATCCACCCATGGCGCCCGCGTTCATCCGGAGTGCGCCACCGACGCTGCCGGGAATTCCCTCGAGAAATTCGAAGCCCGCCAGCCCCGTCTTACCGGCCAGCCCGCAGAGATTCTTCAGCCGGAGACCAGCACCCACCCACACTTTTCCTTCGGCCCGTGGCTCGAACGCGGCCCAGGCATCATGCGCCAGCGAGATGACGAGGCCATCGACGCCCTGATCCGGCACGATGAGGTTCGATCCGCGGCCAAGCATGAACACCTCGATCCGGCGCCCGGCCGCCGATCGCAGCAGCGCCTGCAAGTCCGCCACCGACGCGGGCTCCGCGTAAATTCGCGCCGCCCCGCCGACCCGCATCGTTGTCTTCGCCGCCAGCGGCTCCTCTCTTTTCAATCGGGTGGAGGACCTCACGACCGCCGCCAGCGCCGCGAACGTCTCGTCCCATTGGCCCGCCTCAGCCTGCGCAACTCGCCGCTGCTCGAGCCACGTGCGCGCTTTGCGGTCGATGTCCCCCGCCCCCACGAACGCCACCAGGTCGCGCGACCGGACGTCACGCGAGAGCGCTGCGAAAAAGGGCGCGTCGTCGGCCGGGAAATACGAGACCGGCAGCGCGGGTGCGTTCCGCCGCAGCTCCGCGTAAATATCCGCCGCCGTCCCGCCGGCCATCGGCGGTTCGCCCGCGCCATAGACGTCGAGCAGATGCACGCGGTCGGCCATGGCGAGCGCCGCGGCAAACTCCGTCTTGAATTGCGCCGTGCGGCTGAACCGGTGCGGCTGAAACGCAACGACCAGCCGGCCGCCTCCCTGCGTGCGATCCCGCAGGCTGCCGAGCAGCGCCCGAATCTCCGCCGGATGATGCGCGTAATCCTCCAGCACCGTGATGTCGCCGGCGGCCAACACCGCCTGCCGGCGGCGCACCGCCGGATAATCCGCCAGCAGCGAACGCGCCAGCTCCATCCCCATCAGCTGGGCCGCCGCCAGCGCCGCCGTCGCATTGCTCGCGTTGAATTCACCGCGCGCTTTGACGACCGCTTCCGTCAACGTGAAACGACCGCCCAGCCGCAGCGTCATGCGCTCCTCGCTTTCCGCCATCACCTCCGCGCGAAAATCACCCGAGCGGCCAAACGAGACCCGGCGATCCCTGGCGCCGCCCCTCGCCCCGCCCACGGCACCGGCGGAGGGCGCGCCCGCCGCCATGACCCGCGCGCTCATCGGACATGCGTCGTTGATCAGCACCGCACCGCGCGTCCGCTGAAACAAGTCGCCAAACGTCGCTTCGAGCTGCGCGGCGTGCGCATAATGATCCGGGTGATCCCAGTCGAGATTCACCGCCACCGT
>JBBRCR010000153.1:0-16305 GCA_038204695.1 Opitutales bacterium
AAGCGGCGAGGTCTTGCGTGAGGAATCGAGCCGGTCGCGCTCCGCGATCTGGTCGTCGTGCCCTTCGCTGGCGCGGCGCCGCGCGCGTTCGGCCGGATCGGCATGAAGGAAAAAACGAAAATCAGCGTGGGGAAAGATCACGGAGCCAATATCGCGGCCCTCCATCACCAGGCCGCAAAATTGATGCTCGCGTGCGACGTCCACCTGCCGCCGTTGATACCCGAGCAGCGCGGCCCGCACCTCGGGAATCGCCGCAAAATGCGAGACCTGCTCGTTCACCTCGCGGCTGCGGATTTCGTCCCCCGCGACTCGGCCGCCGATTTCCATCTGGGCCGAACGGCCTTCGACCCGCGTGCCGAAGGCGAGCGACGCCAGGGCCGCCTTGACCGCGCCGGGATCGGCGGGGTTCACGTTTCGCCGCATCATCTCCGCGGTGATCGCGCGATAGAACGAACCCGTGTCGACGTGCAGGAGGTTGAAACGCTCGCTCAATGTCCGGGACGACGAGGATTTGCCCGAGGCTGCTCCGCCATCGATCGCCACAATAATGAAAGGGGAGGAGGCCATCAGTTAGCCAACGATTTTTGACGCAGCGTCTCCAGCAACTCAAAAAAATGCGGAAAGGTTTTTGCGCAGCAGGCGGGATTCTTGATCGACAGCCACGGGCGGCCGTTGTGGTTGAGATCGTGGCAGCCGAGCACGGCGAAACTCATGGCGAAACGATGATCGCCGTACGTCTCGATTGTCTCCCCGGGCCGGAGCGGTCGCGGGTGAATCTCCAGCGCGTCCTCCGTTTCGAGCACGTGCTGGCCGAGACGCGTCAACTCACGCGCCATGCCTGCCACGCGATCCGTTTCCTGTTTTCGCGTGTGCGCAATGCCGGTGATCCGCGTTGGACCGTCGAGCAGCGGTGCGATGGCGGCCAGCGTAAGAAACGGATCGGAGAATTCGCTGAAATCGCGCTGCACCGCGTGGCGCGTTCCGCCCGAAAAGGCCGCGACGACACCATGGTCATCCGACCGCACGTCGAGTCCGACCTGGCCCAGTACGGCGCCAAACTGCGTATCGCCTTGCAGCTGCCCGCCGCGGCCGTCTCGAAGGCCGGGCAATGAAACCGCCCCACCGGTCACCAGCGGCAGCGCGAGAAAATAGCTGGCCGAAGTGGCGTCGGGCTCGATGGTGTAAGCGCCCGCCGGGAGCGCATACCGCACCTTCGGCGTGATCCGAAGTGGCGTTGCACCGGTGGAGGTGAGTCGCGGCTGGCCAAAGTGCGCCATCAGTTCCGCCGTCATCGCCACGAAGGGGCGCCGCACCGGACTGGTCAGCGTTATATCCACGTCGTGGGTACAGAGCGGCGCAATCATCAGCAAGGCGGACAATAACTGGCTGCTCTCATGCGCATCGAGGTTGACGCGGCCGCCGGCCAGGCCATGAGCGTGAATGTCCAGCGGGAAAAATCCCTCCGCGCCTGGACAGCGGATGTCAGCGCCGAGTGTGCGCAAGGCGTCGATGAGTGGCTTCATCGGTCGTTTGCGCATCTGCGCGACGCCGTCCAGGCGGTAAGTACCGCGCGGCGCCGCGGCGCACAACGCGGTGAGAAACCGCGCCGCCGTGCCGGCCAGCCCGACGAAAAGATCCGTTTCGACGCCCTGGAAGGCGTTCGCCTGGCCGGCGACGTGAAGCGTCGCGGCGGCTGGGTCAGACAAAACCGTGAAACCGAGTTTGCGCAGCGCCTCGGCCATGATCCGGGTGTCGTCGCTGAAGAGTGCTCCGTTCAGGGTGATCGGTTGAGCGCACAGCGTGGCGAGCAGAAGCGCGCGGTTGGTCAGGCTTTTCGATCCGGGCACGATGACCTCGCCCCGCGCGGGGCGGGTGAACGGCTGGATGGGCAGCGGATCGGGCAGCGGCATGGAGGGACGAAAGAATGAGGGTCACCCACGCCATCGTGCGCGCCAAGGGGATTCTTCTGACTCCAGCGATCGTGTTGGCCGGAACGTGTTGCTACGGCTCTGGTCACCCCTGAGAGCGTCGCGAAAACAGACCTCCGGGCTGAAAGATCAGCCGCCGCAACCACGCGGCCGATGCGTTTCGATGTCCCGATCGGATCAGAGAAACGCACGCAAGGGCGACGAACGGGTCTCATGCCGATCGGGCGGAAAGCGGAGCGGGCGTTCATGCTGCGCCGGACACGCGCTCAGGTCGGCGGTGGCGGTGGGCGGAATTGATCGCGGTAGCCTTTGCCACGATCCAGCCGCGCGATGACGTCCAGATAATCGCGGTTCGCGAGCGCGATCTGAAACGCGTGCAATTCCTCCTGATACTGCCGCAGCGCGCGAAGAATCTCATCGCGGTTCGCTTCGATGATGCTGCGCCACAAATGCGGATCGCTGGCGGCAATTCGCGTCGTGTCGCGCAATCCTCCGCCGGCATGATGGCGCCAGCCTGGGTTCTTCTTCGCCAGAAATGCGCACAAGGTTGATGCGATCACCTGCGGAAGATGGCTGATGTGCGCCACAATCTCGTCGTGTTCATCAGGGCCGATCGTGGTCACTGCCGCGCCCAAATCATGCCAAAAGCTTACCACTGTAGCGACAGCGTCTGGGTCCGTGTCGGCCAGGGGCGTGACGAAGCACGTGCGGTGGACAAAAAGGGTGGAGGAGCCATGTTCCCATCCCGTCTTCTCCGATCCCGCCATCGGGTGCGCACCGACGAAATGCGCGCGCTGGTCCAGCGCGGTGTGACCCTGTCGCGTGATGTCGCCTTTCACGCTGCCGACATCCGTGACAATCGCTCCGGCGCGCAGAGCCGGCGCAATCTGTTGCAGCAGGGGCACGATCCGGTCGACGGGCGGTGCAAGCACCACCAGGCTGGCGTCGGCCACCGCCGCTTCCGGCGTATCCGCGACCGCATCACACCAGGGTTGCTCGCGCAGTTGGAGCCGGGTTTCCGCTCGTCGCGCCCAGATGACAATCCGCTTGGCGACGGACCGTTCGCGGGCGGCGCGGGCGACCGAGCCGCCCAGCAGTCCGGGCGCCAGGATCGTCAATTGGGACAAGCTCGACACGGCGCGAACCACGCAAAATACCGCGAGGGTGTCGAGCGGCGATCGTCACAAATTCAGTGGCGGCGAGCGCGAGCGAGTGGATTCGAATTTGCGATTCGCTCCGTCCGCCCACTGGCGCTTGCCGCCACGGAGACGCGAGTCGCCCGGCTTCGGGCGAGCAGTCCGGCCTACGCCCCGCCGCCGAGCTCCACGATCCGCTTGAACTCGGCGGGTGCGACCGGTTGCACGGAGAGTCGCGAAATTCGGAGCAACGCCATGTCCGCCAGCACGGGATCGCCCTTTATCGCCTCCAGCGTCACCGGTGTTTTCAATGGCTTCACGGCTTTCACTCCGACCGCCACCCAGCCGGGTTCGTCCGCCGTTTCATCGGCAAAGGCCGCACGCGTCACTTGCGCGATGCCCATAACGGCCTTCGGGCCACCGCTCTCATAAAACAGCACGCGGTCTCCGCGTTTCATGGCACGCAGATGAAGGCGGGCCGCAAAGTTGCGCACGCCCGTCCAGTCCGTCTGGCGTTCGCGCACAAAGTCGCTCCACGCGTAGGATTCGGGTTCTGATTTCACCAGCCAGTATTGCGTTGTCATGCCATCGAGCCTTTGGTCCGCTCACGCAAATGGAACCGACACCGGCTGAAAAGCTAAAAGCCCGGCGCGTTCAGCTGCTGCTCTACGCCTTGGTGGCGTTGATGATCGGGATTCCCGTAATTATATTCTTTGTACGGCTTCCCTGAGCAGCGATGACCATCGACAAAACCCTTCTGCCGATTCGGATTGTGTTCGTGGCGCTCTGTGCCGCTGCGGGGTGGCTGGTGTGTTACACGATCACCGATTGGGATCGTTATCGCGGCGTGGCCCTCACGGTCGGGCTGTGCATCGGGTTGCTGGTGGTGCTGGTGGATTTTCTGCTGAAGGGATTTTCGTTGCGCGGCTTGTCGGCGGTGACGCTGGGGATCGCGTTTGGCACGCTCATCGCGCACATGGTCGGCTCGTCGCCACTGTTGGAGCAGGGCGATCCCACGCAGATTTACCTCGCGCGACTGGGGCTTTTCCTCGTTTGCCCGTATCTGGCGATCATGATCGCGCTGCGAGGAAAGGACGAATTCAACCTGATCGTCCCCTACATTCGGTTCGTGCCGCAGGAGGTCGATGTGCCCCTCGTGGTGGTGGACACCAGCGCGCTGATCGACGGCCGGATGGCGCGCATTATCGAGAGTGGTTTTCTCACCGCGGGGCTGGTCATTCCACGCTTCATTTTAAACGAGCTGCGCGGCGTGGCGGATTCGGCCGATCCGTTGAAACAGGCCCGGGGGCGTCGCGGCCTGGACGTGCTCAACGAACTCCGGCGCATCAAGAATCTGGATATTCGAATCACCGAGAGTGTCGTCAACAAGCAGGAGGACGTCGATGCGAAGCTTGTCTTCCTCGCCCAGTCGATGCGCGCCAAGTTGCTTACGACCGACTACAACCTGGCGAAGATGGCCGAGTTTCACGGGGTCACCTGGCTGAACCTCAATTCGCTGGCGAAGTCACTCCGCCCGGAACTGATGGTCGGGGAGCGGATCGAGGTTGAACTGGTGAAGCCGGGCAAGGAGGAGGGCCAGGCGATCGGTTATGTGGAGGATGGATCGATGGTGGTCGTGAACAATGGGCGGGCCCACATCGGCCGGCGCGTGCAGGCGGAGATTGTCAGCGTGTTGCCGACCGGCGGCGGAAAATTGATTTTTGCCCGGCAGTTGGGCGAGCGCGACTAGCCGCGGGCCGCCGAGACTCGGCCTGAACTGAAAAGTGGCGCGCGTGAAAAAAGGTGTTTACTTGCGCCCGGCGATTTTCCATCACCTCCCCTTCCTACACGGGCCTGTAGCTCAGTTGATAGAGCGCTTCGTTCGCAACGAAGAGGTCGTCGGTTTGATCCCGATCAGGTCCACCACTTTAGATTCAAACGGTCCCAAGTGGATGTAAGGTGATGTGAGTGATGAACAAGTCTTGGCAAGATCGCCGAATTCAGCCCTAGACGTGCTGACCCGCGGACGGAAAGCGGGCGCGATTTTTCGGCACCAATATGGTCGGCCTTGGCTTCGCTGCGGCAAAGGAAAAGGCGCCGGTGACCGCCGCGCCGCCGCGAGGAAGGGCATGATGCAGGTTTTCGTTCATCAAGACGTGGCGGACGATCCCGCAACTTTGAGTCTGACGCGGCATGGCAGTAACCGCTGGCCTCGCTAATCTGTTTTGCCTTCCGCAACAGCGCCCATTGCGAAGCCACCGTCTCGAGGCACCCGATGTTGCCGCACTGGCAATATTCCCCCTCATCGTCCAGCGGAAGGTGGCCGATCTCGCCGGCGTCGTTCCATGCCCCATAAATCCCCTGGCCTCCCGCGACGATGCCAAGTCCAATTCCGTCTTCGTACAGCAGGAACAGACCATTCTCGATCTGTCGCAGTTGCCCGAAACGTAATTCGCCCAGCGCCGCACAGGCCGCATCACAACGGCTGAGCACCGGCCACTCCAGGGTCTGCGAGAGCGAAGCCACCATGGAGTTGCCCTTCTCCTGCGTTTGCTCCCGCGCGAAAACTGCGGCCGAATTCCAAGAGGCGCGATCCGCGTATCCGATGCCCACGCCCATGATCAGGTCCCGATCGAATTGGACGAGCAGTTCGCGCACGAGCTTTTCCACACAACGGACGAAGGCATCCGGTTGACGCCGTTCCGGGCGGTAGTCGCGCACCGGGCCGATCAGCTTGCCGTTGGAATCGACCGCGCCCGCGCTGACCGTTTCAAAACCAAGTTCGATTCCCACGGCGATGCCGAAGGAGCAGCCATCGACAACTTGGCGTTGCGACGCCGGACACCCGGTGGATCGGAGGCGAGGATACCCTGCTGCAACAACGAGCTTACCACCTTGCTGACCGACGACGGCGTCCAGTCCAGCTGCGTTTTCAGTGCCTCACGGGTACAGGAGCCGCAATTGCGGATGTCGAGCCGCACCTCTTTTTCGGGGCCCGTGAAACGGGACCACCAGGTTCCAGCGGCCGGGCCCTTGTTTTCGTTTCCGAAATTATGAGTTTTGCTCGGCACGTATAATCCGCCCGGACATTTCGTGCCTTCCGGAACCACGGGTCAATTTGTTTCAGTTGATTCTCTCCCCGCGTGAGCAGGCAGTGTCCACTTTCAGTTGAGCCGGACGCCGGGCGGGACGGCGCCATGCCAGCCGGCCCTCCACTCGATCATGAGCTTTTCGACCAGGGCGGCGTGTTCCGGGCGCCGGGCAAGGTTGATGTTTTCCTGCGGGTCGCTCGCGTGATCATAAAGCTCAATCGAGTCGATTTTCGAGTGATCGTTGCGGCCCACCCACACGACAAAACGGTAGCGCTGGGTGCGCATCGCGTAGCCCATCATGGAGCTGCCGATCGTGGATTTGCCTCCACTTCGTGGATACTGGCTGAACGCCGCCCGCTTCCACGGTCGCTGCGGATCCTCCAGCAGCGGCTTGAAGCTCAGGCCCTCGAGGTGCGCCGGCAGCGGCAGGCCCGCGAGCTCGGCGAGCGTCGGATAGATGTCGACGAGCTCCACGAGCGCGTCCGTCTTCGCGCCGGCGTGCGTCATCCCCTGGGCGGAGAGCAGCAGCGGCGCGTTGGTGTCGTTCTCGCAGTTGGAATGCTTTACACCACGCGTCGTGTTCGCCGAGCTTCCAGCCATGATCACCGCACAGGATGATGATGGTGTTCTTCCGCAAATCCAGGCGATCGAGTTCGTCGAACAGTTTGCCCACCTGTGCGTCCATATAAGCTGACCGCCGCGTAGTAGCCGTGTTTGATTTGGCGGGCGAGGTCGTCGGGAATTGATCCCTCGGGAATGTCCTTGTAGGTGCGCAGTTCCCCGCCGTGGAGAATGGCGTATTCCGGCGCGTCCTTCGGCCGGAACTTGTTCGGCGCGAGGGCGCTGCCGGGGTCGACCAGCGCCGTGGCCCACGTGACCGGGCGGCCGCTGGCATCGACCTCGCCGTTCTTCGCCACGACGCTCGGCCAGACGGGCAGCCGCTCCGCGATCCACTGACGCCACTCGACGCCGATGTCGGAGTCGATCGCCTCGGTCTGGCCGCCGTTCAGCCGGATGTTCCACTGCGGGATCGGCCGGAAATCGAGTGACACGTCGTAGCCCCCGGCCACGCGGCTGGACATCACCATATAGCCGGAGCCGGTCGGGAAGCCGCGGTTCGCGCCGCCGCCGACGTTGATCCGCGGGAGGCTCGGATCCAACTCCACGATCCGCAGCTCCACGACGCGCGAGTCCCGATTGTAGTACCGGAGGGGGCCGTTGGGGGCGGTGGTCGGACCGGCCGAGGATTCGAAGCGGTTCACGCGGTTGTTCCAGAAGTCGAACCGCACGCCGTATTCCCGAGTGTCGCCACCAGAACCTGGATACGGATTTCCGTAGGGATCGTAGTTCTCGCGGCCCATCGGCGCGAAGGTCGTGGATTTGTTGTAGAAGACGCTGACCCACTTCAGCGGATGCACCACAACGCCGCGGTTGCGGTTGTCCGCCCGCGTGGTTTCGCCGTAAGACTCCCAGGTGATCTGGTCCGGCGCTGGATAGAAGCCGGAGAAGTCCTGCGTCCGTGACGCCGCGTCCCCGCGGAGGAGAATCTGGTCCCAGCCGTCGTGCTGCATGACCGCGAACACAAAGAAGGCGGCGCCGCCGAGTGACATGATCGCGAACTGGACCACGTCGGCATACACCACGCCGAGCAGCCCGCCGAACATTGAATAGAGCACGGTGATACCGCCGAAAATGGCGAGGACCTGCCTCGCCGCCAGCGGGCACAGGGGCGCGAGTGTTTTGACGAAAAAGCCGGTGATATAGCTTATAATCAATACCGCGAAGCCGAACGCGCAGGCGGCCGCATATGGCTTGCGCGCCACCAGCACGGGGGCGCCGGCATAACGAAGCGAAAAGAGCTCGGCCGTGGTGATGATGCGCAGCCGGCGCCACAGTCGTGCCCAGATGAACGCGACCAGCGGCATCCAGACGATCCAGCTCGCCCACCACAACCAGTTGCCGGCGAGGCCGAACACGAGCACGAGCATCACGAAGGCGCCGTTGCCCGAGCTGTAGGTGGCCGTGTTCGAAAGCCCGATCGCCCACCACGGCAGGTCCCGGCCGCCGGCAAAATATCCCTCGGTTCGCCGGCGCGAGGCGGCGCGGGCATGCCACAAGCCGACCGCCAGGACGATGGCGCAGGTGCCGGCGACGACGAACCAGTCGAACGTGTTCATGTGGCGGCGGCCGGGAAGACGGGGTCACCGGACCGCGCGGCCAGCGTGTTCAGCAGGTCGGCCGCCCGGGTCACCAGGGTTTCGAGACTGCCGGCCTGGAAACGAAACCCGCCGTAGAAAAGGTGCGCCCGCTCCGTTTCGTAGCCGCCTTCCGAATACGCGACGCGGGGGGCGAGATAGCCGCCGTTGCCCTTGGTGCAGCCGATGGTGTGCACATCCTGCCCGCTCAGGGCCCGCAGCTGATCGTCGAACGCGGAGAAAAACCTCGGCGTTGACGGTCAGGAAATAGGCGTCGTTCAGCCGCACCGCGGTCATCGTCATCTCCCGCTGCCGAATGGCGGTGCCGCGCTCGAGCGCGTCCAACTGGGCCCGGCGCCACTTTGCCACGACCCGGAGGTACTTGGCGCCCCAGTTGGAAAAAGCGGCTTCATCCCGCGCTGCCTCCGCCGCAAATTGGTCGACTTGCTCCGGCGCGAGCACCTCCAGGGGCAGCGAAACGGTGTCGCGGAGGAGGCTGAAGCGCGCCGTCGGCTCCGGTGCGCGCCGGAGCGCTTCAACTGCATGGTTCGCAATTTCCCGTCCCCACGCCCCGACTTGCTCAGCGGGGACATTTTCCGCCGGCGGATCGAGATCGCCGCAGGCACCGCAAGTTACAAGGACCAGCGGGCAACCGGGCAGCTGACTGGAAATCGCGCGAGCAACCTGGCCGGGAAGATTGGCGCTGATCCGATCGTTCCTCGCTCCCAGTGCGACCGGGTGGATGGGATAGTTCACCAGCACCGCGGCGAACGTGTTGTCCGCGCGCACGAAGCCGGTGGCGGGCAACGCCGGTCGATCCATGCGCCCGCCCCAGCGATCGAGCGCGATTGGCTTTGGCGGCGTGAAGCCATCGAGGCCTTCGAGCGTGCGCGTCGGCCGCTCGCGCCAGGTGCCAGCGTCTTTTGCTCCAGGCGAGGCGACCAGCGTGGTGCGGTCGTTCCAGGGGGAGGGCTTCGCGTCGGCGGCCGCCGGGTTGGGGTAGTGTGGCCGCGTGTCGATGAATATGCGCGCGACTTCCTCCGGCGCAAGTCCACGCGACCACACGCGGATCTCACCGATGCGGCCGCGAAAAAACTGCGTGGCCGCGCGGCCCACATAACACGGCACCGCCACGTCGTCGGGCACGCACACGCGTTGCGGTTGCTCGGCGCCTTTGCGCCCATCGTGCCGGTATGAACCGGCATGATCGGGCGGCGGAGAGCACCGGCTGGCTGGCGACGCCGGACAATCCCAATCACCTGTGGTGGCTTCACCGCTATGGCAGCAGTTCGCAGTCACCGGCCGAAAACTATGCGACGAATGTCGAGGCGCCGTGGTCGATTCTGCGCGAGACCCAGGGCAAGCCGCGGCCGCAAATCCGCCAATACGCGGCCCGGTTGAGCACGAACTTCCAGCTCGCGGCGCTCACCGACCACCGCATCGTCAAGAATTTGACCGTCGGCGGCGCGCTCCGCTGGGAGGACAAGGGCTCGATTGGTTATTACGGCGTGGAGACGTATCCCGCCCGAATCACACGGCTTAACCCGAATCGCCCAATTTATGACAAGGCGCATACCTATGCCGACGCGTTTGTCTCGTATCGCACGAAACTCTTCGGGAACAAGGTGTCATCGACGTTCCGCTTCAACGTTCGCAATCTCCAGGAGGGCGGGCGGCTCCAGCCGGTCGGGGCGTTCCCGAACGGCGAGATTCACTCCTACCGCATTGTCGATCCACGGCAGTTCATCTTGTCCGCAAGCTTCGAACTGTAGCCGCTCGTCCGCGAGCGCCTGATCTCACGCCACCTTCAATCCGAGGGTGGCGTTTTCCTTTTCGCGCTGCCAGACGAGGAGCCGAAATGACCAGGGCACCGGTACATCTTGCGGATACCATGCGGCGCGCCGCCGTATTCAACCTGTGAGGACGCAAACCGTGCCGACCGTTGAAGCCGCACGTGGCTGGCCGTTCGGCTCAGCGGCGGCCAACCGCGCGTTGATCGTGGCCGTCACGTTGCTCGCTTACTGGCCGGTGTTGAGCGCGGGTTATGTCTGGGACGATTTTGGCCATGTCACGCGCGCGGATCTGCGTTCGCTTTCCGGACTGGCGCGGATCTGGTTCGAGCCGGGCGCGACGCAGCAGTATTACCCGATGCTGCATTCGGCGTTCTGGCTCGAGCACTGGCTGTGGGGTGACTCGGCGCTCGGTTATCATCTCCTCAACGTGGTGCTGCACGCGACGGCGGCGTGTTTGCTCGGCACGGTGTTGCAACGGCTGAAGTTGCCGGGTGCGTGGCTCGCGGCGCTGCTGTTCGCGGTGCATCCGGTCGCTGTCGAGTCCGTGGCGTGGATCGCCGAGCAAAAGAACACGCTGTCCACCGTGTTCTACCTCTGCGCCTTGCTGGCGTATCTACGTTTCGAGGACACCCGAAGCCGTTCGCACTATGCTGGCGCGACCGGGTGGTTTGTCGCCGCCTTGCTGACGAAGACCGTGGCCGCGACGCTGCCGGCCGCGTTGCTCGTGATCGCGTGGTGGCGCCGCGGCCGACTTTCGTGGCGCGGCGATGTGCTGCCGCTGCTCCCGTGGTTCGCATTGGCTTTCGCCGGAGGCGCGACCACTGCATGGTTCGAGCGCACGCTGATCGGAGCGGAAGGCGCGGCGTTTTCGCTGACGTGGGGCGAACGGCTGCTGCTGGCGACGAGGATTCCCTGGTTTTATATGGGCAAGCTGCTTTGGCCGGCCGGGCTCGTGTTCATCTACCCCCGCTGGACCGTCGATACTGCCGCCGCGTGGCAGTATGTTTTTCCGCTGGTGACGCTCGCGGCACTGGCGGCATTGGTGGGGTGGGCTCGTCGGACGCGCGGGCCGCTTGCGGCGATTCTTTTCTTCGGCGGATCGCTCTTCCCGGCGCTGGGTTTCATCAACGTCTTCCCTTTCGTCTATTCGTATGTCGCGGATCACTTCCAATACCTCGCGATGATCGGAGTCATGGCGCTCGCGGCCGCCGGCGTCTCGCGCGTCAAACTGCCATCGGCGGCACTTGGGCTCGCGCTCGCGGCGCTGGCGACTCTTACATGGCAGCACGCTGGGACGTTTCGCACGGCGGAGACACTTTACCAGGATGTGCTGCGCAAAAATCCCGCGGCTTGGATGGCGCAGAATAATCTTGCGATTCTCTTGTTTGAGGCGGGACGCGCGGCCGAGGCACTGCCGCACTACGAAACGGCGCTCAAACACCGGCCCGATTATGCGGAGGCTGAGAACAATTTCGGTTCGGCGCTAAATTCACTGAATCGGTCGGCGGAGGCGTTGCCGCATTTGCAGCACGCGCTGCGATTGCAGCCGAATTATGCCGAGGCCCACAATAATCTTGGGGTCGCGTTAATGTCGCTTGGCCGCGCGACGGAAGGTATGGAGGCGTTTCACACGGCCATCCGGCTGAAGCCGGACTATGTCACCGCCCACCTGAATCTCGGGCTGGCGCTTGCGCGCGGTGGAGATGTCGCGCAGGCGATGGAGAACTTCCAGCGTGCGCGCGCGATCGCTCCAACCAACGCCGAAGCCGCCACGAACATGGGCATCGCACTGCGCGCGCTCGGTCGGACCGCCGACGCCGTGCCGCACCTCCAGCAGGCGGTGGAGCTGAATCCGGATTACGGGCCGGCCCACCTCCATCTGGCGATGGTACTTCGCCAACTCGGCCGCGAGAGCGAAGCGCGCACCCATTTCGGCAAGGCGGAGGAACTCGGCGTGCAACCGCCCGCGTCCCGCTGAACCGGGGCACGCTGGCAGCGCGAATCGGGACACGCCCACGGCTAAGGGCGCAAATTACGTTTTGAGTGACCGCTCAAACCCACGGGCGGGACGCTATATCTTTATACACTTCGTCAGCCACGGGCGGGATGCCCGTGGGACGCAGAACATGGGCGGGACGCCCATGCCACGCCGGGCACGATCCGCACAGCGAATTGAATCAGGCTCCGGTTTCCCGACCGATGGTTCGAGGTGGCACGGGCGTCCCGCCCGTGGGCTTGATGTCACATGGGCGTCCCGCCCATGTCTTCCAAACCGGCGGACACTCAAGACTCCGCCACGCTGATCAATTTCGCCACCGGCAACGGCCGTGGCGAGACGAAGCAGCCACTCCGGTACGGCCTGATTGCCAGACGAAGGAGGCACAGGATAAATCGAGTTTCCGATTCGGATGAATCGACCTGAAAATAAGAACACCAACGGCGCCCACCTCCCGGTGTTGGCCGGTGGACGTATGCTGGCGACCAAGCAGCCAGAGGCACTGTCCCGGATTCGCATTTCCCCATCGACGTGGGCCCACGTCGCAATCCGCGTGTCGTCATCGGAGTGGACAATCCGATCGAAGTTCTTGCCCGGGAAGATCAGTTCCGCCAGCGGCACGACGTTGTTGAGGTCCCACATTTGCGCGGCGTGCCTGGACCAGACGAGCAGACGCACTCCGTCGCGGGCAAAGAACCCTCCGGAGCGAAGCCGGTCTCCGGCGATTGCCTGGAATTGGTGACGTCGCCCACGCCGTGCGACCGAGCCCGTTGAACGAGAAATCAGCGCCGCATGGCCATCGGTGGCGTCTCGCTCGTGAACTGGCGCGCGATGAACACGTGAGTTGTCGCTGGCCTGCCGTTGCGCGAGGATCCTGGATCCCGGGCTGGCGAGTTTGCGGTGCAGAGCCGCGATTGAATCTGCGTCCGTGCCCGCGGCTGCCGCCGAGTGGAGAGCGATCGGCGATGAGGATGCGAGGACTGCAAAAAAAGCGTGCAACTCTCTGCGAGGCGCGAAGTTCGTTCGCCGAAGACCGAGGATTCCAAATTGTCCCACACTCGGCTGGTGCATTGGCCCTTCATTTGCTAAGCCACGTTACGAATACCGGGGTTCTACTCGACTCCACAACTTATATGAGCGCTATCAAAAAAACCAAATCAACCAAGTCGCCCGCCCCCGCGACGAAGTCGGCCAAGCCAGCAGCCAAGAAAGCCGCTATTACCGCTACGCCGGCTCCCGTTGCCCCGGCTGAAGTCACCCCTGAAGTGGTGACAAAACTCGTCGCGGCCGTCGCCACGCCCATAGCTGCTCCGGCGGTGCCGGCCTTCGCCATGATTAACGCGGTGATCGACGTTGGCTTTGGCAATGGTCTTTACATCCGCGGCGAAGGCGCCGGCCTGAGTTGGGACAAGGGAGTGCTCATGACATGCCTGGCCCCCAACGCCTGGCACATCACGCTGAACGGTGTCCTCCGACCGGTGACGTTTAAATTGCTCATCAATGATCTCAACTGGTGCGCCGGCGCGGATTACACGGTTAATCCAGGCGGAGAAGTGACCGTCACGCCGGAGTTCTGACCCGGGCGGCGAGCGGCGAGGGCCGCCACCACGAGACCCGAGTTCTGATCTGGGCGGCAAGGGCTGCCACCACGAAACCGGAGTTCTGATCTGGCCGAAGCATGGCGAGAGCCGGCAAGGTTGGATTGGCCAGTGTGTTTCGAAGCCTGCGCTGCGTCTAGGACTACCTCCGTTCAGCCACAGATTTCACAGATGGGCACAGATTCAGAGCGCTGCCTTTATCTGTGTTTATCTGTGCCATCTGTGGTTGGTTTGGTTTGGAAAAACTTGACCTCTGCACAACGAGTTTCGGAGTTCAAGGATTCTAGCCACGTTGCCACGCGAACGCGCCCAACGCCGCCGCTCAACGGCATCGGCCCATCGGCCACGGTACATCAGTCCGATGCGGCGTCGTGATTCAGAGCGAGCAGCCGCCGCTGGAGCAGGGCCGTGCCCTCCTCCCGATCCGCCAGTTGTTCGGGGGAAATCACTTCGCAGCGCATCCGCACGCGTGAAAACGGCTTCGGCACGTAAAATCGATCCCAGCTGCCGAGCCGCCACGCGGACGCGAATTCGGCTCCGACCAGGAGCATGGGTGCCCGCGTTCGCCGGGATACAATCACCGTTCCCGGCTTGACCTCATAACACGGGCCGCGCGGGCCATCTGGTGTGATGCCCACGTCGTAGCCTGCACGGAGGACTTCGACGAGCGCGGTGGCCGCTTCCCGGCCGAGCCGGCTGCTCGAACCGCGAACCGTGCGCAGCCCGGCCAGCGAGAAAAATGCCGTCAGCCACGCGCCGTCCTGGCTGGCGCTGACCAATGCATACGGCGTGCGCCCGCACCGGTAACGCCGGACAATCTCCGCTGCGAGGAACAGCCGGTTGTGCCAGAGCACAATCACCACCGGCTCGTTCTTTTTCGTGTAGTTGCGCACGTCCTCGGTCGTTTCCTCGAAGCGCAACGTCCGGCCCCAGAGCCGCACCAATGCGCCCAATGGCCAGAGCGCCACGCGGCGCCAGCCGGAGATTTGGTGGACCCCCGGCGGTGGCGCAAGTTGAGGAGTGGCGACGGGTTCGTTCAGGCCTGTGGTTGTCGTGAAATCAAGACGCGGCGCCAAGCGAAACCAGCGGGCGCGTGCAGCGGATTGACGCGTGGCGTGATCCCCGGCAGCAACCGGCGGATGATGGAACGTCTTGCGCCATGCCCGTACCTGCCGTCGCCGCGCGAAGGACTCGACTGGCGCGCGCTGCACGCGTTTCGCGGTGCCGCGCGGAATGGCGAGTTCTACTTCGCGTGTCTCGAGTACGGCCATGCGCTCTGGCTGCGTGGGTTCGCGGCGCGTTCGCTGTTGTGTCTGGATCGCGCGTTTGGCGCCGAATTGCGTGGAGATGAGCCGGTGCTGCGTGAGCATCCGCTGCCGTACCGGGCGATGGCGTGGCTGATCGCGAGTACGCCGGACGGAGTATTCCTCGGCAATCCGCGGGTCCACTTCCAACACTACGCGGATCGGGTGAACGAGCCGCGGCGGGAGCAGCGCCGCTGGCGGGCCTGGGCATGCTGGGCACTCGCGCGAGCCGTCCGACCAGATTTGCCACGCGCCTCCAGGCATGTTGTCGTCGAGCCCGCTCTGGACGAAATTGAGGCCGCCCTCCGTGAGCATGGTTTGCCGGGCGAAGCCCAGTTGTGGCGCGACACGCTCGTGACGATCGAGAATGGCCCGGCCGCGGCCCGTGTCATTGGTCAAAACCACACTTGACTTGCCCTCCTCTGATTTTAGGTTCCGCTACTTTTCCACTTACGGGGTGGTAGCTCAGTTGGTTAGAGCGTCTGCCTGTCACGCAGAAGGTCGCGGGTTCGAGTCCCGTCCATCCCGCCAGTTTAAATAGCCCGTAGCCCAAGTGGTTACGGGCTTTTTTGTGTCATGGGTATTCGCTACATGATTTCCTCAAAAAACCGCAGAAAACCGGCGATTCTGTCACAATCTGTCACAGGAACTTTCTGTGGGCTCAAGCCGCCCATCGGGCAATTGTTGTATTGGCAATTCCACTGCATCTTTTGATCGTTTGACCTCAAAGTCCTCGCCGTGAGTATATCCGACTTCGGGACGGAAAAACTGCAAAGGAGTCGGGCTGCCTATCACCACTTCAAAAGGCCTCGGTGGCGGCCGTGATGTTCACGTTTTTGTTGTGCCGAGGCATACCGACGAAGGGCTCGACGCGCTCACGCGTTGACGCCCTCCCGCCGTGCCCGCGAAGAATGAGGCAGAAGGCCTTGTCGAGGTCTTTGAGCGTCCCGCGCAGCACCTTCACGGGTACCTTCTTTAGCCACGGAAGCTCCTGCTTCAATTGGGTCAGGACGCCCGACAGGTGATTAGCCCAACTAGCAAAACCCGCCGTCAGACGAACACTGCGCCACTATTATCGCAGGTAGCGCCAGCGGTTCCAACCTCCGACCCAGCCGTGCCGCGAATGGCGGTTTTGAGTGCTTCGAGTTCCTCGGTGGTGATTTGGTCTATCACCAGCTTGTCGAGCAGGAGGTGCATGCTGTGTGCGTTACCTTCATCCAGCTTCCTTCAGGATGCATGATAAGTGGGGTCATAACCGTCAGG
>JBBRCR010000154.1:0-16249 GCA_038204695.1 Opitutales bacterium
CTGCTGACACACGTTTGCTCCGCGCTGTTACATCCACTCGCTGGCGCTCCCCGCCACTACACGCTTGCGCTGCTGTCGAATTTTGGGGGCGGCGAGCGCCAGCGAGTGGATGGGGGACACCCCCGGCGGGCCCAACCGGCAAGTCACCGGCCGGCTCTGGTCCCGCTCAATTCGCGGCCTTGGTCTTCTTCCGCTTCTCCGACTGGTCGGAGTTCGACTCCTTCTTCTGCTTCGCCGCCGCCTCGGGCTTCGGGTTCTTCGGCACCATTCCGGCCAGGCGGGCTTTCACGGCCGCATGCTCGGGTTTCGCCGCGAGATTCCTCCACTCGGTCGGGTCCGATTGGTGATCGTACAACTCCTCGCTGCCATCGCTGTAGCGGATGTAACGCCAGCGGTCGTCGCCGACGCTGAAATGCTCCCGTTGAAACGTCGAGATGACCATCCGGCCGGTTCTTTTCTTCGGCTCGCGCAACAGCGGCAGCAGCGACTGGCCATCCAGACTGGTGGCCGGCGGCGGCACTCCGGTGAACTCGAGCACCGTTGGATACAGATCGACGAGACTGACCGGCTCGCGTGAAGTCTGCCCGAGAGCGAATCCGCTGGCACCCGCCGGCGGCACCACCAGCAGTGGCATCCGGGTGGCGCGCTCCCAACCCGTCGATTTACCCCAATGCTGCTTCTCGCCCAAATGCCAGCCGTGATCGCCCCAGATGATGATGGCGGTGTTTCGCCCCTGCGGAGTCGACTCCAGCACTTCCAGCAGCCGTCCGATTTGAGTATCCACAAAGTACACACAGGCGAGGTACGCCGCGACGGCCGCCTCCCATTGCTTGTATTTGACGACCGTCGCATGCGAGCCGGCGGTGGCTGGTTCCAGTGCGATTCGGCGGCCGGTCTCCCCCAGGTCCTCCAAATCCGAGTCCAGGTGCGGTGGCAGTTGAATGGAAGCGAGGGGGAACGGCTCGAAATATTTCGCCGGCGCCCAGAGCGGGATGTGCGGCCGGTAGAATCCGACGCCCAGGAAGAACGGTCCCGGGCCCGGCTCACGCACACGTTTGATTGCCCAGTCGACAATCTGCGCGTCGCCCATCGCGCTGTCGGGCACATCAACGCCGCCCCAATCGAACGACTCGGCCGCCGGATCATCCGGCCGGCGATCGCTCGGCATCCGGTTGAGCGGCAGGACCACGGGCTTCTTTCCGGCGCCCATGTTCACCACGTGCCGCGGGTTGCCGGTCGCCTTGGTCTTCAGCTCGTCCGGCGTATACGCCACCTCTTCGGAGGTGGAGAACGGACTCCACCGCTGCTCGGGCATAAAAAACTCATCGAAAATATCCGGCCTTTTTTGGTGGAGCAGCTTGCCCGTGCCGAAGGTGCGATACCCATGCGCCTTCAATTGCTGCGGCAACAACACGAGTTCCGGCGCAATCCGCGCGATGTCGTCGCTGTTGCCGTAGACGCCGGTGTTGAAGGGCTGCCGGCCGCTGAACACGGCGGCTCGCGAGGGGCAGCACAGCGGCGCCGCACAGTGAGCGTTCGCAAAAGCCACGCCCCGTGCAGCGAGCCGATCCATGTTGGGTGTCTTCGCCTGCGGATGCCCTTTCAGAAATCCGACCCAGTCGTTGAGATCGTCGATCGCGATAAATAAAATATTCGGCCGCGCCGCACCGGCCGGCGCCGCCCCGACGGGCAACGCCAGGCTGGCGCCCAGGCCGAGCACCAGGATGCGCGCCGCTCGAATTTTGAAGTGTTGTGACATGGGAGTGGTTGAAAGGTGAGAACAGGTTAGAATGACAATTCCGCGCCGACTGTCGCGCGCCAGCCGAGGACGCTGGATTCCTTGATGGCCAAAACTGTTCGTGCACGGTCAGGTTTTTCCAATCAAATCCCGCCACAGATGGCACCGGGCGGCGGGGCCGCAGTCCCCCGGGGCTACTTTGGTCTTCCTATTTTCCCGCGCGCTTCCGAGGCGCGACGGCCGCAGAATTCCGCGGCACGGCGCGACCGTATACTTCAATCCAATCCACGCGCGAGGATGCCGGCGTGCCACCGCCCGGCATCAAATCGGTCCAGCCGATTTCCTCCACCTTGCTCAAATCCGGTGCGGGTATCCACTTTCCTTCGACGACACGCGTGATGTTCAGCGTCCGCCAGCGGAGGTCGGGCAGATTGAACTCCCGCACGCGCCAGTCGCCCGACCCGTCATCGAACTGATCGCTCACGAGCCAGCTCCCATCGGCTAGTTTCAGGATAATTCGCAGCTGACGGAAACCACTCTGCTTTGCGCGCCACCGAATTTTTGCCGGACCCGACAAATCGACCAGCGCGGTCCGGTGCCGCAGGCTGATCGCCCAGTTCCGGTCCGCCTCGCCTGACCAAATATAGAACGGATCGTCGGCTGGTTTGTCGTGATGACTCTTCTTGATCAACGCCTCCGCTGGCCCGTGTCGGCTCACGATCAGGTCGGGATTCGCCACGTGCTCCTGCGTCACCGGCGTGGCCGCGGGCGTCTCCTTCCAATCCTCGCGAAACCACAAGGCCGGACGCTCCGCCGCCAACAGTGGCGCCACTGACGCCAGCATCACCGCCGCCACCGTTGCCGGTGGGGCGGCCGACCGCACGCGGCGCAAAAAACGGGGGCTGCCTGCGCCGCCCGTCACCTTGCTCACTCCATTTCCGGGCCCGGTGTTCATGTCCGCACCTTGCCGCAGCGCGCGCCGTGGCGTCAAGCGACCGGCCACGGCCCTAGTTTCTTGCATCCGTCACGCCACGTCGGAAGGAACATGGGCGGGACGCCCATGCCACTTCGTCCACCGCTCGCGCCCCGGCGCCAGCGCGGCCACACCACGAGCACAAACGGCAGCGCCATCGCCGCAAACGGCCGGACGCTCCATTCACCAAACCGGCCGAGGTCGCGCCCGTGCGCTCCAACTGCCGGACATTCCACGCCGCCACCAGGACGACCACCACGAAGCCCGGCACAAGCCAGGCGCCCGCGGAGTTCGTTGGCGGCTTGGGGTTATTCGAGTCGGACATCATACACGGCGATTCCCAACGCGCGGGCGCCCGCCGAGCCCGCCTCCGGCACGGGTGGCGCCTCGGATGCGATCGTCAGCATGAGCCGACCCTCCGCCGGCATCCCGACCGCAAACGACACGATTTGCGCGCGCTCAGCCACGGCTCCACGCCAGCGGACAACACCGGCCTGCCGAACCTCGACCTCCCGCAGCGAGATGGCACTTAGCCGAATGCGAGCCTGCACCGCACCTTTGGGCAGGCCGGCCGTCTTGATTTCCAAATCGCCCTCCGTGGCGCACCACGCCCAGGCGCGGCCGCGATCACGCTCGACCCCGAACCAGCCGCGGTCGACGCGCACGACGTATCCACTGTTCCGACACCAGCCACTGGCCAGCTCGCGCGGATCAGCGGGCACATGCCAGAGCGCCAGCACACCGCTGAAGACCGTCAGCCCGCCCCCGATGACCCAGCCCACCGCCGCGCGCTCGCGCACCGCGACCACGGCGAAGGCGATGGCCATGGGCAACAGGACGCGTGTCGCGGCACCGGGCTGGCCCTCCCAAACCGACGTGCCCAGAAAAATCATCAGCGCGACACCGCTTGCGCCCACGCGCCACCACGAATTTTCCAGCCGCGGCCGGCGCAGCAGCCACGCCGCCTGCACGGTGAGCGCGACGACGGCGAGTAGCGTCGTGGTGTTGAGCCAGCGGAAGTCCGGATCGGTCACATATACGGTGGCCACCTCGCGCCACTTTCCGAGCCATCCGCCCAGGGGCGGCGAGAAATTCCCGAAGCCTTGATCCGCAGGGCCCACTTTCCAGCGGATGTATATAATCCACGCGAGCAGCGGCAGCGCGGTGACGACGGTGAAGGCCAGGTTCCGCATCCATGCGCGCGTGGAAAACCAGGGGCCGCGCCAGAACCCCACGACGGATGCGAGCGCGGTCTCGCGCGCGAGCCCTGCGGCCGCCAATAACGCGAGCCCACGGCCGCCGCGGTTCCGCTCCGCCGACCAGAGCGCGGCGGTCACGAGCGTGGCGCCGAGCAAATCCGTGAGGGCGAGGCGCACCGAGTGCAGCGCGCCCGCCGAAAACAACACGCCGGCCCAGGCCAGCCAGCTGCGCGCATCGGTGACGGGCAGCACGCGCCACAACAGCCAGGCGAGCGCCAGCCAGACCACGATATTCAGCCCGGCATAAACGTTGGCGATGTGGCGCGGCTGGCCGCCGGCGAGCGCAAATGCCAGCGCGCTGCCGAGAATCCGCCGTGCGCGATACGGCACGTTGCCAATCGCCGCGGGAAGGTCGGGCGAATCGAGCAGCGGGTGATACGCGATTTGCGCGTAGGCGCTGCCGTCGTAGCCGTTCGCTCCGGGGTAAACGAACACCGGCTGTTGGCGCACCTCGGGCACGGCGATTTCGGCGTCGAGCTCATCGAGTTGCACCCATTTCGTGAATCCATAATATGGATGCCAGAATCGGCCCGCCAGGACCGCAAACGCCGCCACCGCCGCCAGCCCGGCGAGTATCACGCCATGACCACGCAACCACTTCCACCCTGCTTTCGTTTGCGGAATCTGCACACGTGGCGCCGAGTGAGCGGGCGAAGAATTCGCACCGCGAGCGAGAAAAATGGGTTCGACGAATTTTTCGGCGGTCTACCTCTGTGTCCTCAGGTTCGACCTCTGTGCGCTCTGTGACCAAAGGATTGGGCCCTCAAAAACGTTGAAAAGATCAATTGCTTGCACGGCCTCGAATACCTTCTGCCCTCCTGCCGCCTCCGTGTCTGAGCTCTGTGTCCTCTGTGACCATGCCTTGGATTGGTTGAGGGTGAAAAATTCGGATGAGGGCAAAACCCGCGCGTCCCGAGCGCAGCCACGAAGCGCTTTCCGTTTCCCGCCACCTTATTGTATTGAGCGCGGCAACCGCGGTTGGTTCGTTGGCGGCAACATTTGAAGGGAGCTCAAATCATGAATGCGAAACCCATCCCCGGCCGGTCGGCGACGCGCCGCGCCTTTCTGAAAAAATCGCTGGTCGCCGGCGGCGCGGCCATGATGCCCATGATTGTCCCAGGACGAGTGCTCGGCCGCGACGGCGGCGTCGCTCCCAGCAACCGCATCGTGCTCGCCGGCATCGGGCTCGGCCCGCGCGGCCGGCAGGATCTCGGGTCGATGATCACCGAACCCGATGTGCAGTTCGTGGCGATCGCCGACGTGCAGGCGGCCCTGCGCGCATCGATCAAGGCGTTTGCCGACGAGACCAATGGCAACAAGGACTGCGCGACGTACCGCGATTTCCGCGAACTGATCGCGCGGCCGGACATCGATGCCGTTTTGATCGCGACCGGCGATCGCTGGCACGCGCTGGCGTCGATACTTTCCGCCAAGGCGGGAAAGGACGTCTACAGCGAAAAACCCTGCGGCATCACCATGGGGCAATGCCAGGCGCTGTCGGATGTGATCCGCCACACCGGACGCGTTTTCCAGGCGGGCACGCAACGGCGCAACGTGCCGAATTTCCAATTCGCCGTGCAGCTCGCACGCAGCGGCAAGCTTGGCCGGCTGCACACGTTGCACGCTTCGATTTATCAGCTTCAGGTGATCTATGACTGGCTGCCCGCGGAGCCGGAACCGGCGAAGGACGTCATCGATTGGGATATGTGGCTCGGCCCGTCTCCGTGGCGGCCGTTCAACCGCTCCTACGTCGTCGATCGCCGGTGGCGCGGCTACTACGATTTCGATTCGGGCGCCAAGCTCCTCGATTGGGGCGCGCACACCGTCGACCTTTGCCAGTGGGCCAATGCCGCCGACGACACCGTGCCGGTGGAATACGAACCCGACGGCAACACCGTCTATGCGCGTTACGCCAACGGCGTGAAGCTGGTCATGCGACCCGACGGCTGGCTCGGCACCGGGACGTGTCCGGTTCGCTTCGAAGGTGACGCCGGCTGGGTCGAGACGGGCGACAACGGCCAGGTGGAATTGTATCCCGCCTCCCTGCGCAACGAGTGGCGCGCCTTCACGATGCGCGGCACGGACGCCGCCCAACACACCCGCGAATTCCTCGATTGCGTGAAATCGCGCGCGCTGCCGGCGGCTAATTACAACGTGATGCGGCACTCTCACCTCGCGTGCCATGCCGCGGCGATCGCGTGGCAACTCGGCCGCAAGGTGCAATTTGATCCGGTGAAGGAGGAGTTCCTCGCCGACGAGCAGGCCAACCGGATGCGCACGCGCGCCCTGCGGGAACCGTGGCGCATCTGAGGAACCCGACCATGATCAACGCATCAACTCTCCCTGGCGGCACATTTCGTTTCACGGCATCCCGGCGCGCGGGTGCATCGTCCCCGCTGGTATCGGGCGGACCGCGCGTCACTCACGGCTGGTTCACCGCCATCGTCGTGCTGGCGCTGTGTTTTTCCGCTGGACGTGCCGCGGCGGCCGACGCCGATCCGGTGAAGACCCGCGAGCTGATTGGCGTGCTGCAATCCAGTGCTGACGTTTTCCAGCGGGCCCGCGCGTGCCAGCAACTCGCGATCCTCGGCACCAAGGATGCCGTGCCCGCGCTGGCGACGTTGCTCGGCGATGAAAAGCTGGGCCAATACGCGCGTGACGCGCTGGAAGTCATGCCCGATCCCACCGCCGCCGATGCGCTGCGCGAAGCGCTCGATCGCTTGAAGGGAAACGCATTGTTGGGAGTTATGAATTCGCTCGCGATGCGGCGCGACGCGCAATCGGTCCCGGCGCTCGGCAAACTATCATTTTCGCGCCGGTGAGCGGGGCAGAAAATCCCGGCGTGGCGAGTTCGCCCCGTCATCGGGCGACCTGCCTGCAATCACTCGTTGAAATCCAGCACCCGCTGGCGACTGCCTTTTTGCAGAATAACGACTCCGCTGTGTCTGAAGTTTGGCCAGTTTGCGCACGGGCGTCCCCCTTTGTTTTCTCATGTATATCGCTCAAAACCCGATTGCGCTCCGCGGCCGGGTGTCGCAATTCCGGCTCCACATCGCAACGCGAGCCGCGCAGGCTGTGCCGAACCGCCCGTTTATGTCACCGCTCATTGAATACCGTTCAACGCTTTCGTTTCGTTTGCTGCCCCTCGTCCTTGCACTTGGGCTCGCTCCACGGTCGCCTGCGCCGGCTCACGCCGCCGCTGATTCCCCGCCGGCGGCTCCCCTGAAGTGGCATCCCGGCCACTACATCTTCGTCGGTCATCGCGACATTCGCGACGAGTTGATCCGCCTGCCGCATTTCCGCGGAATCCAACGCGCTTACAGCTGGGCCAAGCTCGAACCGGAGCGCGGCCGCTATGATTTTTCGGCGATCCGGGAGGATCTCGCTCGATTGAAACCGCACGGCAAACAATTGGTCCTTCAAATCCAGTACAAGGCTTTCGGCCAGGATCAGCGTACGGTGCCCGCGTACCTCGCAGGGCCGCAGTATGGCGGCGGCGTTTATCGTGCGAGCAGCGGTTCGTGGGATCCCGTTTCGTGGAACGAGCGCGTGAGCGAACGCATGGACGCGTTGTTCGTCGCGCTCGGACGGGAGTTCGATCCACACCCCGGCGTCGAGGCGGCGGTTCTCCCGGAGACGTCGCCCTCCGCCCAGCTGGAAAAGTTTCCGCAGCCGGGCGTGGAGGCTTTCACGACGGAGCGTTATGTCGCCGCATTGAAGCACCACATGCTCACGTTGCGCCGCGCATTTCCAAACACCGCGGTGATCCAATACGCGAACTTCCCCCAGTCGGCTTTGCCCGAACTCACGGCCTATATGAAAGAGATCGGCGTGGGCTTGGGCGGGCCGGATGTTTATCCGCGCCCCTCGAACCTGTCGGATCCCGAAAAAGGGATCTACCGCCTGTATCGTCCGCTCGCCGGGATCGTGCCGTTGGGCGCGGCTGTGCAGTCGCCGGATTATTCGGTGGCGAATTGGAAGCGAACCGCCGCCTTCAATCGCGGCCAGCCTCATGCGAGTGCGGCCGTGACGGCCGAGGACGAGAAGTCCATTCCCGTGCGTGAGCACCTGCACCTCGCGCAAGCAACGTTGAAGCTCAATTACCTCTTCTGGAGTGCATCGCCCGCGGATTGCCTGGCCAACGTGACCGTCATGCTCGCCGAGAAGGATCTCGCGGATGACCCCGCCGGGGGGCTCGAGCGTCGCGCCCCGGCGCGGCTGGTTCTTCCCTTCCGTACGCCGCCATGATCAATCGTCAGGCGGCAAACTCGACCAAGGCGCCGCTCGCAAAGTGGATCACGACCAGCCTTTTGCCCTCGCGGACGAAACGGGCGAGATTCTGCCGGGCCGCCGCCTCCTGCGCGAGCGGGTCGTAGTTCTTGAACATCAGGACCGCGAGGTCGAACGGCCCGCGATCGGACTGGGCAAGGAACCGGAGTCTTGCCCGGCACGGGCAGCGGCATTTCGGGCAACGGTCCGAAGGCGTAGGCCGCCGGACTCAGGTCGAGTTTTGAACTGTTCAGCGCCCAGGCGTAGTTCATGGCGCGGCCGGTTAAAGGGCCGGCCTCCTTTCTTCGGTTGCCGCGTTCGGAACAACAGCGGCGACTTGTGTATAAAGGCATGACGGGATGCCCATGCCACTTTTTGGCGCGACATCAGGATATGCCACCTGGTAAATGGCGAACGTCACAGCGCAGGCGTCCCCCACCCCCACCCCGTCTCGTCCCATGAAGCCGAAACCAATTCCCGCGGCCCTTCACCTGCTCCTGCTTGGTTTGCTCGGGCCACAGCCACCGGCCGCAGCCGGCGCCGCGCCGAAGCCAAACATCATTCTCTTCCTCGCGGACGACCTGGGCTACGCGGACATCGGCGTCAATGGCTGCAAGGACGTGCCGACGCCGCACATCGACGCGATTGCCAAAAGCGGCGTGCGCTTCACCGACGGCTACGCCACGCATCCGGTCTGCTCACCGTCGCGGGCCGGGCTGATGAGCGGCATGTATCAACATCGGTTCGGCTTCGAGCACAACTCCGGGCCGGAACGTTTCAGCGCGCCGAACTTCGGTCTGCCCCGCGATGTGCCCACGCTCGCCGAGAAACTCGCGGCGGCGGGTTACACGACGGGCATGATCGGCAAGTGGCACATCGGATTCACGGCGGGGCTGCGCCCGCACGAGCGTGGGTTTGATTACCACTACGGATTTCTCAGCGGCGCCCACACCTATCTGCCGGAGAAAAGCGACCAGAACCCAATCATCCGCAACGGCGAGACGGTCCAGCCGACGAAGTATCTGACCGAGCAATTCGCCGATGAGGCCGTCGCTTTCGTCGAACGCAGTGGCCGCAAGCCCTACTTCCTTTATTTCGCTTTCAACGCAGTGCATTCGCCGCTGGAGGCGACGTCCGCCTACGAAGCGCGCTACCCACACATGAGCGACCGCAAACGGCGGACCTACGCCGGTATGCTGACCGCCCTCGACGATGCCATCGGCCGCGTGATGGCGAAAGTGCGCGCACTTGGCCAGGAGGAGAACACGCTCGTCATGTTCTACAGCGACAACGGCGGACCGACCGCCGAGACCACTTCGCGCAACGATCCTTTGCGCGGCTTCAAGGGCCAGGTGTTCGAGGGCGGCATCCGAGTGCCGTTTGCCCTCCAGTGGAAGGGAACGATCCCAGGCGGCCAAACCTATCGTGAGATGGTCATGGGCTTCGACTACCACGCGACGGCTCTGGCGGCGGCGAACGTCACCCCAGGCAAAGACCAGCCGCTCGACGGCGTGAACCTCATCCCATTTCTCACCGGCCGGCAATTGGGCGCCCCCCATACGCAGCTTTTCTGGCGCGCGGGGCCGCAGCACGCCGCGCGAATCGGCGACTGGAAACTCGTGACCGTCCGCGCCGAGCCGCCGATGCTTTTCAACCTCGCGCACGATCTCGGCGAGCAGAACAACCTGGCAGCACATGATCCGGCGAAACTCGCCGAGCTCCAGTCCGCCTTTGCCGAATGGGAAAACGGCACGCAATCCGCGAAGTGGATACGTCAGGACAGCCGCAACGCGGAACCGGGCGGCAAACCCAGGGCCACAGACCGGCCCGTCTCCGGCAAAGCCAAAGGCTCGACCAAGCGAGCCGGCGCGCGGCTCGAGGAAGCCGTCAAAACCGCCGACCGGAACAACGATGGCCAGCTCTCACGCGAGGAATATCCCCAACCCGGGATATTCGACGCGATTGATGTCAACCACGACGGTTTCGCGACGCTGGAGGAAGTTCGCGCTTATTACGCCACCCGGCGCGGCGCGGCCGCTGGACCGGCCCCGTAAACAGCGACTCAGGTCTTTGTTTGATCACGCACGCCGGTAATTGAGTTCGAAACAGACGTGGCGGCTTGACCTCACGCGGATGGCATTAGGATAGGTGTAAGCAAGCGGGTTGGGGGAAATTCGGCAGGCTCGAGGCCGGCCGATTCGACCTCGCGGCCAACGGGAGCTTTGGCAAGCTCGCGGCCAGCAGCCCGCTCGACCTTTCACGTGTGACTTTTCCGACCAAAAATTTCTTCGACCGAATAACCGCAACCGCAAGATGGGTGCTCGCCGTTGTTTTCCTGAGCGCCGGCGTGACCGCGCAGGCCCAATATACGATTCGTTGGACAAACCATGCTGGCGCCACCGCGGTGGAGGTGGAGGGAATACCGAGTGAGGCGCTGACGGCGCTCGCCGCCGCCGAACCCGGCGCTGTGATCTGGAGTCAGCTGCTCGCGGTCTACGTGGAGCAGACGTTCGAACCCGGTTCCGCCTATATGCCGATGCCGCCGATCCCCGGCGGGTGGACCATCGCCGGTGGCAAGCTGCGTTTCGAGCCGCGCTCCCCGCTCGTGCATGGTGTCGCCTATCGGGCGGAGTTCTGGCCCGCCCGGCTGCCCGGTCCGCTGGGCATCTCCTCGCAACTGCTCGGTCAGATGCAGGGCAGCGCGCCGCAGGGTTCGGGCGCCGTGTATTCGTTTTTTGAATTGCCCCGCGACAAAAACGCGCCGGTGACCATGGTCGTGCGGATTTTTCCAAGCAGCGATATGCTGCCGGAAAATCAGTCGAAGTTCCACGTGCACTTCTCCGGGTCGATGAGTCGCGGTGGCATCCAGGAGCACGTGCAGCTGCGCGAGAGTTCGGGCAAAGTGGTCGAGCTGCCGTTTCGCGAGCTCGATGAGGAAATGTGGGATCCGGAGATGACGCGGCTGACGCTGTTGATCGACCCAGGGAGGAATGAACGCGGCGTGAAGCCGCTCGACGATATCGGACCCGTTTTCGAAGAAGGAAAAACCTATACGCTGTCGATCAAACCGTCGTGGCGCGATGCCGCGGGCCGTCCGTTGCGCGCGGGTTTTGAAAAGACGTTTCGGGTGGGCCCGGCCGATCGCACGCCGCCGGATCCGGCTCGCTGGCAGGTTCAATATGTGCCGCCCGCCGGGGCGCAGGGTCCACTTGTCGTGCGGTTCGATGAACCGCTGGACCGCACGCTGGCGCTGCGGCTGATCGGCGTGACGCGGGTGAACGGGACAAAGCTCGTGCCCATGGACGGAGATGTCGTCCTCGACGAGCAGGAGCGGCGGTGGATGTTACAACCGGTTGGGCCGTGGCCGGCCGGTTCGTACCGGCTGATGGTCGGCTCCACGATCGAAGACCTCGCGGGCAACAAGATCGGGAAACCGTTTGACGTAGAACTGGCCAGCGGCGTGCAGCGCCAGCTCACTGCACCCAGCGTGAGTCTGCCGTTCGAAGTGAAGTGAAGGGCGTTGTCCGCCCAGTCCGGATGGCCTTGCGCGACTACTTTTTCGCCGGAGGCAGGAGGGGCACGATGCTTGCGACCACGGCGTCAGCGAGCGAGGCGGAGCCAGCGTCGGTGAAGTGCACATTTTTGGGGCGCTGAATCTCCGCCTGGCGTGGCCCGACAAAAGCATAGAGGTCGTCGATGGCCACGCCGTTCGCCTTCATCACGCGCAGGGCGACCGCATTGTAGCGCGGAACATCGGCCTCGAGCCGACCATCCGAGCCGGGAGGAACGGGTGTCGTCGTCGCAAAGATCAATCTCGCACCGGTTTTTTTCAGCCGCGCGACGATCGAGCGCAGGTTCTTTTCGTACACTTCTGGCGACGCGACCTGTTTGCCCTTTTCGGGCGGAACGAGCGCGTTCTTTTCGTCGAGGTATTTCAGATCGTGGAGCCCGAAGTTGAAATGAATCACATCCCATTTTTCGCTCCCGAGCCACTTGCCCACTGAGGCCACACCGCGCGCGCTGTCGCCGCAATTCTCCGCAGGCCGGTGCACGTTTGCCCGTCCGGCGAGCCGTTCGCGCACCGGGACGGTGTAGCCGATTGAAATCGAATCACCAAGCAGCAGCACGCGCGGCAGCCCGGCGACGTCTGTCACCGAGGCATAAGCAGGATTGGCGGCTTTCGCCTTCTTCGGTGCCGGTGCCTGCGCGGCGACGGCGACGAAAACAGGAAAAACAGCGAAGGCGACGAGGCACAGCACCGAGGAGCGGAGTTGTTTCATAAAGTGGTATCCACATTGCGTGGACCGCGCGGAGTGTGCGGCTCGAATCAGCCATGGCAACCGGAAGCGCCGGGCCCTGCGCATAATTCATGATCCGTTTTTCCAATCCCAATCCAACCACAGATGGCACCGATAAACACAGATAAGGGCAGCGCTCTGAATCTGTGCCCATCTGTGAAATCTGTGGCTGAATGGGTCTGAGGCAGTGCCTCGCCAGGAAACTGGATCTTCAGGGGCTCGGGCCGGGAGGGGGCTTCCGAGGTTTGCTCGCCGCCGCCGAGATAGCGAGTCCACCGCGGCCGATTCGACCGTCGCGCGGCCGCCTGGCGATCGTGGGTGGTCGCGTATCCCGCCATTTGTCCGCGCGGCGGCTGACTATTTCCTTGAGCGGTGTGAGCGTTGTTCTAGTCCTTCGCCCGCCCTGCTCGGGGATCGTATCCCGGGGCGAGCGCCAAAATTTCTTACATCTGCCCCGCTGCATGTCGCGGCCCGAAGCCTTTTCCGAGCCGGCCGGCGTCGCAACGGAGGCAGTGAACCTGACTACCATGCACGCCAACCCCGTACCTTCTGCATTCACGTGGCTGCGCCACGTTCTTCTCATCGGCTGCGTCGCGCTCAGCGCCGCGGTGCTGCCGGCCCAGACGGCCGCCACCGGCTCCATCGAGGGCCGCGTGTTCAATCCCCGCCGCGGTGAATACGTCGAAAAGGCGCGCATCACCATCGACGGCACGAAACAGGAGACGTTGACGGACGACACCGGCCAGTACCGGCTCACCCATGTTCCGGCCGGCAGCGTGAGGCTGCAGGTTTTCTACACCGGTCTCGGCTCGCAGGTGGAGATCGTCGCCGTTTCGCCCGGGCAGACCGTGCAGCATGACATCAACCTCTCCGGCTCGGGCGCGCCGGGCACGGCGGCGGATTCGGTGGTGAAGCTCGATCAATTCGTCGTCAGCACATCGAAGGAGATGGAGGGTGCCGCGATCGCGATTAACGAGCAGCGGTTCGCCTCGAACATCATGCAGGTCGTCTCGGCCGACGAATTCGGCACGATCGCGGACGGCAGCATCGGCGAGTTCATGAAATTCCTGCCCGGCATCACGGCCGACTACACGGGCGGCGACGCCCGCCGCTTTTCGATCAACGGCGTTCCGGAGGACAACGTGCCGATTTCGATGGGCGGGTTCGAGATGGCCAGCGCCGCGGGCGCCGGCACGCGGCGGGCGGTGGAACTCGACCAGGTTTCGATCAACAACGTCGCGCGGATCGAAATCAATCGCGCGCCGACGCCCGAGTCGCCGGGCGCCTCGCTGGCGGGAACGGTGAACTTCGTCCCGCGGAGCTCGTTTGAGCGCAGCCGCCCCAGCTACAGCTACAACGTGCAGTGGATGTTCAAGGACGCGGAGCGACAACTCGGCAAGACGCCCGGTCCGCGCTGGGGGGAATGGACCCGCAAGGTGAACCCGGGCTTCGACCTCTCGGCGATCGTACCGGTGAGCAAGACCTTTGGTTTCACCGTCTCGGCCGGCTACTCGTTGCAGTACACGCCGCAGCCCGCGGCCGGCATCGTCTGGCGCCCCGTGGCGTCGGCCACGAATCAATCCGCGACCGCCACCCCCACCGGCACCGGCACCTGGTATCCCGACACCACCCCGGACAATCCGTACGCGACCTCCTTCAACTGGCGCGACAGCGGCAAGCACACCACGCGCCATTCGTTCGCCACCACCATTGACTGGAAGCCGGCCCGGTACGACCGGCTGTCCTTTGGTTTCCAATACGGCATGCTGAAGGAGAATTTCGCGACGCGCACGCAGACCTTCACCATCAACCGGATTTCCCCGGGCAACTGGGGGCCGGATCACAGCTGGGGCATGTTCAGCCAGTTCCCGACGACGGGCGGCACGCTCAATTCCGGCCAGATCACGATTTCGAATGGCGGCCGCCTGCGGCCCGGCCGGACGATCTCGCCCTCGCTGCGTTGGATTCATGACGGCCCCGTATGGAAATCGGATGCCGGGGTGGCCTACGGCAACTCGCGTATCCAATACCAGGATATCGATCTGGGGGCGTTCAACGGGATGACGATCCAGCGCAACTTCCTCACGATTCAGTTCGACGACATCTTCTACCTGCGTCCGGGCAAAATCACTGTTCTCGATCACAACGGCCAGCCGTTCGACTACACGAAGCTCGACGGCTACTCGCTGGTTTCGGCGAACAGCAACCGCCAGAAGACCTCCGACACGGTGAAGCAGGCGTACTACAATCTGCGCCGCGACTTCATGGTGCGCGAGGTGCCGGTCTCGCTCAAAGTCGGGGCCGACATTCGCAACAAGGTGCGCGACCTCCGCGGCCCCGGCGGCAACCTGGAAACGTACAATTATCTCGGCGCCGACGGCATTATCGCCACGACGCGGACGCCGTTCACGCAGGCCGGTGCGCCCCACGACGACAGCCCCGCGCGGTTCCTCGACGAGGCATTTTCGCAGCGGATCCCCGATTTCGGACTGCCTCGCCAGGAGCAGGTCGACAACAAGAAGCTCTGGCAGGACTACCAGGCGAATCCGTCGCACTGGAGAATCGATCCCGTCGTCCAATATACGCAGCTGACGCGGTTCGCGCGGCGGGCGGAGGAAGTGATCTGGGCGGGTTTCGCGCGCGGCGACGCCGCCTTCTTCAATCGCCGGCTGAAGGTCGTCACGGGCGTCCGCGCCGAACAGACGAACATCGACGCGGAGGGACCGCTGACCGACGCGACCCTTGGCTACCAGCGTGACGCCAGCGGCAATGTCGTCCGCGACGCCGCCGGCCGCCCGCAGACGATTGCCGCGACGAACTCGCTGGAATACGCCCAGGCGACGATTCTCGAGCGCGGGTACAAGGCGAAGAAGGAGTATCTGCGGCTCTTCCCGAGCGTGAACCTGAGCTACAATGTTCGGGAGAACCTGATTGCGCGCGCGGCCTATTACCAGACCGTCGGCCGGCCCGACTTCAATCAGTACGCCGGCGGCCTCACGCTGCCCGACACGGAGTTGACGCCCAACGTCAACAACGCGACGCGCATCCAGGTCAACAACGTCTCGATCAAGGCCTGGCAGGCGGAAAGCTACATGGCGCGACTCGAGTATTACTTCGGCAACGTCGGCCAGCTTTCGGTCGCGTATTTCATCCGCGATTACGAAAACATGTTCGGCAACATCACGACGCCCGTCACGGCGGAGTTCCTCTCGGCCTACGATCTCGATCCGGATACCTACGCCATCTACGACGTCGTTACGCAATTCAACGTTCCCGGGGTGATCCGGACCAAGGGCATCGAGGTCGACTACCGCCAGCAGCTCACATTCCTGCCGAATTGGGCCCGCGGGATGAACTTCAACGCCAACTTCAGTTCGCAGCGCGGGAAGAACACGTTCGACTACTTCCAGAACCTGATCCCGTTCAATGTGAACTGGGGCCTCAGCCTGGTTCGGCCGAAGTTCAACCTGCGGATCAACGAGAACTACCGCGGCATTCAGCGGCGCGCGCGCGTCACCGGCCGCGGCATCGAGGAAGGTACCTACAATTACCGGCCGAAGCGGCTCTATATCGACGTGACTGGCGAGTACTACTTCAAACGCTCGCTCGGATTCTTCTTCACGATCCGCAACATTGGCGGCGCCACCGAGGACACCAAAATCTACGGGCCGAACACGCCGCGCTACGCCCGGTTCCGGCAGCGCGACGACTA
>JBBRCR010000155.1:0-16205 GCA_038204695.1 Opitutales bacterium
GAGCGCCAGCCCCACGACGTGCGCTCGGGGCCCTGAGCTTGTCGAACGGGCGAGTGGATTTGAGTCTGCAATTCGTGCTTCATCCACTCGCTGGCGCTCGCAGCCACCATGCCACTCGCTCGCGCTCGAGCGAATGCACGGGAAAGGGAACCCGCCGTAGGGTGCTCCGAGTCGCTGCCTCGAATTCGCTTCGATTAGCGTCCATTCGCGGTTCAACTCTGGTTTGTAGGGAGGAACTCTCGCCGGACGAGGACGCTCGCAAGAGAACAACATGCTCAAGGAGAGTGAACCGAGGTCGAACAAGCGGACCCAGAGGCGGCCAGACATACCAACAGTTGCCTTTCTCCGTGACCTCCATTCGCCCTCTGTGACCTCTGTATCTCAATCACAAGACCTTTGGTTGCGGCCGGAGGCCGCGGTAGGCTGATGTCGATCCGGATCGTGCATGTTTGCGACGATTTCAGAACGCTGAATTTTTACAGGAGCAGAGGAGGTCCACGTCATCGAATTTCTCTGCCTCCTCCGCCATCTCTGAAATGGTTTGGCTGCGGCCCTCGAGCCGGGGTGCGCAAATATCGATCCGGATCGATCTCGAGTTTCGAGTTTCGGGATCGCACCGAACGCCAGCGAGTGGATTCGCGTCTGCTAACACAGGAGGTCGCGTCAGCGAGGTGGTTGGATTGCAGGCCAGGGATCTGCGCCTGGCACCGCCGCCGCACGTCCTATTCAAAGGCAAGGGCCGGAAGGAAAGATCATGTCCGATTTGGGCGGAGACCGCTCGACTCTTGCGGGGGCTTCTCGGCGAACAGGGTATAGCTCCGGACGAGCCCGTCTGCATTTTTCGCAACCACCGCGGCGAGCCGTTGACGCGCTTCGGGGTACGCTGGATCCTCAATAAGCACTGCCTCAAAGCGGCCGACAAACTCCCGTCCTTGCGACACAAGCGCCTCCATCCCCACAGCGTGAGGCATAGCACGGCCATCCACCTGTTACGTTCCGGAGTCGATCTCAGCACGATTGCCCACTGGCTCGGTCACGTCAGCGTCAATACAACCAACAAGTACCTGACGCTCGATCTGAAAACGAAAGCGGACGCCCTCTCCAAGGCCAAGCCTCTGCTCAAACGTTCCGGCCGGACTGGGTCTTGGCGGAAAAACCCTGATTTGATTCGATGGCTCGAGTCCCTCTAAAGCACTCAACTGGCTATCAATTATGTGGAGTTGGCATCGTCGGAGGCGGTTTCCCAGAGGGAAACGCTCCCTTGCAACTCCACATTTTTGACCGCTTCACATGAGTCCACCATCATGACAATGATGTTTGGCCGGGCGGCGGGAGCGGCGGTGCTCGTGAGGGCAGTGGCGGCAACCAGGAGCGAACTCAGGGTGAGAAAGACTTTCATGCGAGGAGGTGCAGCCTCGGATCGTTCGTCAACCCGAGGCAAGCGGCGATGTGTTGCCCGCGCAAATCGCTCTTCGGCGGGCGGTGCGGCCTCCCGCGGCAAATTTCGCAGCATGAAAACCAATCAACGCGGAGCACGCGCCCTCGCGAGGTTTACGCTACGCGTTCGAGGCGCGCCATGAAAACACATTCGAGCCAACTCGCTCGGGTCGCAGGCATGCTGGCGCTCGTCGCGCCGGGAGCAGCCGCTGAGCCGCCGCCGCCCGATGCGGCGCCGAACGCGCCCTGCCAGATTCGTCAACGAGCGCGCATTCAGTTTCCGGCCCGCGCCTTGAGCCAGGGAATTGTTTACGGCGAGGTGTTGATGATGATCGATGTCGACTCGGCGGGTCGATTGCTGGACGTGCTGCCGGTTGCATATACGCGGCGCGACTTTGCGGAGGCGGCGCTCGCAGCGATCAAGGAGTGGCGTTTCACACCGGCCCGCATCGGCGGCGAACCCGCCGGTTCAAACATCACCCTGAACGTGAAGTTTGAAGTCGCCGGCGTGCTCGCCTACGTGAAGCCGATCGGCGACCCCGAAGAGCAAAGCACCACGCGCGGTGACTTCGTGTACCGGCCGGTTAATGTCGCGGGACTCGATCGGATGCCACTTGCAGTGGCGCGGGAAGGACCGATTTACCCAAGGGAGTGGATTGTGCAGGGACGAACCGGCGGGGTGACCGTGGATTTCTTTATCGATGAAAAGGGCCAGGTTCGGTTGCCACGAATCGTGGGCGATGCGGACCAGTATCTCGCCGCGTCCGCGCTGGCCGCCGTGAAAGGATGGCGGTTTGAACCTCCCCGCCAGAAGGGCCGTCCGGTGCTCACGCGTGCGACCCAGGTGTTCCACTTTCGCCCGCAGGCTCCGGGCCCAAATTCATGACTCCGCACCCCCAGATCAAGAACCATGCATGGCCGGAACAGCCGCCCTGCACTCGGCGGGACTTCGTCAAGACGACCGGTACTTTCGTCGCGACCCTTGCCGCGGCGAAAGCGGCCGAAACCACCGAGACCCTCGCCGTCAAGGGAGGGCCGTCGACCGTGACCATCCCCGCCGCGGAGATTGCCGCGCTAACGCGGTGGCCGCGTTATGGCGAAGCAGAAAAAAAGCGGTTGCACGAACTAATCGACAGCAACCGATTCTACGAAGAGCTGCCCCGCTTCGAAAAAGAGTGGCAGGACTACACGCGGTCGCCGTTCGTCAAGGCGCACATGAACGGCTCGAGCGCACTGACGAGCATGTATTTCGCTTTGGATCTTCCGCCAGGCAGCGAGGTGATGGTGCCGTCGTACACGTTTGTCACGGCGTGCCTGGCGCTGCGGTTCTCGAACCTGGTCCCCGTGTTCGTTGACATCGATCCGGCCACGGCATGCTTCGATCTGGCGGACGCCCAGCGCAAGCTGACCCCGCGCACCAAGGCGGTGGTCGCGATGCATTCGTGGGGCCTGCCCTGCGAAATGGATCGCATCTTGGCCTGGTGCCGGGAAAAGGGCTTGGTTCCGCTCGAGGATGCCGCCCACGCCCACGGCGCTTCGATGCAGGGTAGAAAGATCGGTACATGGGGAGAGATGGCGATCTTTAGTTTTCAAATGTCGAAGGTGATGCCGGCGATCGAGGGCGGCATGGGTATGTATCAGTCGCGGCCATACTACGAACGCGCCGCAGCTTTCGGCCATTATGAGGATCCGGCGAAATTTCCGGCCGACAGCCCGGTCCGCGCGTACGAGAACACTGGTTTCGGCCAGAAATATCGGATGCATCCGTTTGCGGCTGCGGTGGCGAGGCAGCAACTCGCCGGCCTCGATGAGCAAAACGCAATTGTCGCGAAAAATGTCCGGACGCTAAACGACCGGCTGATGCAACTGCCGGGAATCACCGAGCCGCGGTGTCGTCCGGACCAGCAGCGGGTGTACTACAACGGAAATATGCTCTTCGTGGATTTTCGCCGGTTGGGTTTCTCGCGCGGCACGCTCGTCGCAGCCTTGAGGGCCGAAGGTGTTCGCGCCAGCTTCTGGGACTATCCCGAGCAGCACAAGTTGCGGATCTATTCGGAGGCGAAGTGGTGGCATCATCCGCCCAACATTCCGGCGGCGATGCCGGGCAACACGCAGGTGAACGCGAATCACATTTTTCTTCCGCTCTTCCACGGTGAGGCGCCGATGCTGATTGAACAGTACGGCCGGGCGTTCGAAAAAATATGGGCCCATCGCGCGCAGCTTTCGCCCACGTAGGCGGCGTGTCCCCTGGCCGTGGCTCGTGTGCTTGCCGCGCAACGCGGCGAGCCGGCCGCGCAACGTCTCCATGCGCGCGGCCACGCGGGCGTTTCCAGCTCAGCCGCCAGACTCGAGCTTCTGAATCAGACGCGGCAAGGCGTCGAAACGGCTGATGCCAATGCCAACGGCACCCGCTCCGGGGTTGGTTTCGACGAAATCGGGTTCAGGCGAAAGTCCAAAGCGGGAGTAGAATGCGCGCCGCAAAAATTCTTTCACGGCGCCCACTTCCACCTGGTTGGTGTCGACGTGAACCTGGAAGTAATCACCCTGGCCCGCGGCGTTCACGCGTACGGCAATGGTATCCAAACCAAACGCACGCTGCAGCATCGCCTCGGCCAGATCGATCAGCGCGAGTCCGCGGAAAAAATTTCCGCCCGCCCTCCGATGGAACTCCGGAGGGTTTGCCTCCGAGAGCGTGGAATCGTCGAGTTCGCGATTGAAATTATAAGGCATCGCGCCGTGACGCTCGAGCCAGAGGTTCAGCCGTTCGGAGCCGGAACGGCCTTTCTCCCATTCCAGTTCGGTTTCCAATGCAGTCCTGTTTGGCAATCGCGCGGGATCAATCTGCACGCTGCGATCGCCCTGCTGCGAGCGCGTGACATATTCGATCCATTGCTCGGGGTGGCGAATCAGGAAAAAATTCTTCGCCACCTCACTGAACAGATACGCCAGCATCGCCCGCAGGGGAACGCCGGTTTCACGGACGACGCCGGTGGGCGTGCCGCGACACAATGTCGGCTCGCGCCAGCCCGCAAACAATGAGGAAAACGTAGCCTCCGTTTTCTCGCGGGAGAGAGCGCGGTCGAATCCGCGCACTCGCACGAGTTCACCACTGTACCACTCTTGGTGGGTGTCGACCCGCTTCTGAAGTTCTTCCCGGGAGATCAGCAGTGGGAGCTCACGCAACATCCGGCAGATCCATGCACGGTTTGCCATTGTGAGTTCACCATCGTCCAACAGATCTCCCTCGAGCACCTTGAAGAAATCCATATCCAGCGGCAGACGCGTGAGGATGGCCGCAATTTCCGCCGCCTTGCCGGTCATCTTACGAATCTCGCTCGTCGTGAGCGGCCCATCGGCGGTACTCGTCTCTCCGTACGCGCCCCACGACCATCGCCATGCTGCCCGATCACGTTCCACCGTGTAGGGGAAGATCACCCGAAAGCGTTCCGCAGGGACTTCGTAGGTACCGAGAATCCGGTAATTGTCGGCGGGATTCGACGAGATCAATGTTCCCTGCCCCGCTTTGCCTTTCTGCTCCGTCGCCTGATCGAGCGAACCTGCACGGACGCCGGTGCCGTACTCCGCCTGACAGGCCAGGTGGACCAGCAGGTCGTTGGGGATTCCCAGATCGAACAGACTCGTGAGGGCATTTTTCGTCGCTACGGTTAGCGCAGAGGAACTCGAGAAACCACCTTGCGGTATCCCGCCCGTGCAGGCTAGACGCAGGCCTTTGAAATGCTCGCGATCGAGATGGCGTTGAACCCGCGCGCCCAAGTGCCCGTCGCGCAGCGTGCGGAGTGAGCCAAGGGCATTACTTACCAGCGCGAATGGCCGGCGCATGTTGTTCGAAACTCGGAGCGACGCCGGCGGCAGCGGCAGATGCTTGCCCCTCCGCGTCTCTAGTTCCTCGTCACTGAAATAACCGAGCGAGAGCAGGAGCGTTTCACTCATTCGCGTGCCGAACCCTTCGTACGAATGCCAGTCTGCGACTTCAACTCCTGGATACATGCTGTCGTCGTCCGCCGGTACGAAGTTCACACTCTCCCGGTATTTCGGATCCAGTGGATAAAGGTGAATCCGCCGGTCGTCGGCCTCTTGGGCCAGCACGACAATCTGTTCGTCGCCCAACGCGTTGGCGGCACCGATCGGCATCTGCCACGCCGGGCCGAAAAACCGGCCCATGTCGGGGTGCATGAATGCAATTCGCAGCCGGCCACCTGAAATGCCGATCGCGACTGGCTGCCCGGGCTGGTAGCCGAGCTTCTCGCGCGTTGCCGCCTCGAACAACTGCCGCAACTGGCGCGCAATTGAGGCAACCTGGCCACGGGGGCGATCCGCCAGAATAGTCTCCGCCGCGCGGGTGATCTCGTCCTGTCCGGATAAACCGCCGACCCGCGCCAGGACGCCCTCCAGCAATGCGAGATCCTGCGGACGCGTGACGTCCGAGCATAGCAGGTCGAACTCGGCGTCAGCCGGGCTGGTCGTGATCGTGCGAATTTCACCGTTCGTGGCACTGATCTTCGCGACAATATCCGTGAGATAGTATTGCCCTTGCGCGTTGGCATTATCGAGCTGGCCGAGGAGCCGGAACAGGGTCGCGGCACGAATCGCGTAGAGCGGGCAGTTGCCCTCCGTCAGGCTTTCGAGGGCGTGTTGGGTAAGTAGGTCTGGCTCGCCCGCAATGTCCTTCTGCTCCACAATTCGGACTACGCGGCCGGTCGAATTCCGGAGAACACGACCCTTTCCAAGATGGCGCGGCGGTTCATAACGCGCAGTGAGGAACGTGAGATCGGCCTCCGTTTTCGAACCGGCGTGCGTGACAAGCAGCCGACGGAATGTGGACGAAGGTACCACGCGGTCGCCCATGGTGACAACCAAGAGCGGATTTGCCTCGAGCAAACCCACGACAGAAAACGCCTCGAATGCGGCGAACGCCGTACCGCCGGCCGGATTGTCAGATCGCACGAAAATGTTGTCACCACCGAGCGCCGCCGAAACCTCATCGTGACGGTAACCGACAATTGTGACCACGGGGGACGGACAAACGGTGCGAAAGGCATCGATTGAGTGTCGCGCCAGCGGCATACCGAGCACGGGCTGGATGCATTTGGGCTGCTGACCAAACCGCGTACCCTTGCCAGCGGCGAGCACGACGAGCACGGGAGCGTCGGTTCGAATGCCACCGTGCAGCGACGCCGCGTTGGGATTTAGCAACTTGTCGGCACCCATACGGACATGCTCATGGAGCGGGTTTAGCGGCTCCCGTCTGTTCGCGGGTGAGACGAGTCGGTCGAGCATGAGGCCCGCGAGATCGCCAGCCACGCGATCCGCCTCGACGGCGGACTCTGGCGTGACAATGCCAACAGTTGGCAGCGCAGAGGCGCGAAATTCGGCTAGTTCTGGCGTGGTCAAAGGCGGTTTGTTGGACGGAATGGCCACGGGGGTTGGATGACGACATTCCGAGCGCGAAGCTCAAGGGGAAATATTCAAGCAAGCGGAATGCTCGCAGTGACTAGGCGGCACTTTGGGGAGCCAACTTGCCAGAGTGTTCAATCCATCGACGCGTGAAGCCATGATAGTGTAGGCGTAGAGGGTTGGCGTACGATGGAAAGTGCGGCGTCAAAGTCGGCTCAAAGAAATCACTCGAATTGCTGAAGGGATGCGTTCATTAGAACATCAATGCTGCCACTAACGCAGTGCTCCAGGCTAACACGGGCAGACCTGCTTTGCTTCCGCGCGTCCGCGCGGACCGACAAGGCGTGGCGCGGACTGGGTTTCACGCTGGTGGAACTCATGGTCGTGGTGGCCATCATCAGCATTCTCGTGGCGGCGGTCGTTCCGACGATTGCAAACATTAGGCGGCGATCACTTGCGTCGGCGCTCGGAAATGATCTGCGGGTGTTTGCCGCGACCTTTGATACCTATGCGCACGAAACGGGGACTTGGCCCGCCGAGGTTGACGCAGGCGTGCTACCACCCGAGGTCGCAAGCCGAATGAACTCCAACGCTTGGCTTCGCCCTACCCCAATCGGAGGCCAGTACAATTGGGATGCGGGCCAGATGCACGCGGGTGTTAAGTATCGCGCTGCCATTGCAGTCAGCAGCACTGGCGTATCTCCACTCGTCGAGAACGCAGACCTTCTGCAAACCATCGATCGCGTAATCGATGATGGGAACCTTTCATCCGGCAATTTCCGTCTGGGCGCGGACAATGAACCCGTCTTCATCGTAGCACCGTGACGCGGCCAGACACACTGCTGTTCAGCGTCAGCCTCCGCCATCTCACTGCGGATGGAAAGAAATGCGGTCTGGAGTTCCCTGCGGCGCAACTTCGCCATGTGTCGGTCAGTCAACTCGAGACGCTACTCTTGGCAGTCGATGAAATCGCACCGTCAGTTGCGCCTCCCGCCGAGCCCGAGGTGCGCATCAGTGGCGCAACGGGTGATTTCGTTGTTCGCATTAACGCCGGCCAGCTGCATATGGTGACCTGGTCGTCGCACCACAAAGTGGGCGCGGCGACACCTACGCAAATAGTGGCGGCTATTACCGGCGAAGAAGCCAGTGAGGCATTACGGTCGAAGGGGTCCGCTGGGCAGCCGAAATCAAAGGGGGGGCGTGAAACACTGACGCTGGTGGCACTTGGGCTGGCCATTCTGCTCGTCAACAGTTTCACCGTTTGGATTTTGACACGACCCCCTCGCGGTTTCTTACCGAAATATCGACTCTTAGCGCCAGAACAGGCACAGCGGGTGCTCGCCGATGTGGCTGGCGTTTATGAAACAGGGAGGGGACCCGGTGATCGTCGCCTGGAGGTTGGCCGGAACGCTTCAGCTCAAAGAATTAAGCTCGGCCCCGGGGGATCCGTGAAGGACATCCAGTCGTTCGCGGTGCAAGCAGCCGAAGCGGAAGGAAACAAGGCACTGATAACGAGCCGGAAATCACTGATAACAATCAAAGACGGTATCTCAGTGGTGTTGTACGGTGATACCTATACGCGGGTAACGAATTGACGCCCCGAACTACATTTGCCGGTCGCTCCGATTGCTCAAACAGTCAAGGAGGTTGGATGCAACATGGAACCGCGGACCGGTTCACGGTCGCCGGCAGGAGATGTTGCTAATTTCATCTCGACAGGGGGAGCAACGAAGTAAAAACCGCGGTCAGTTTCCACCCCATAAGGAGCCCGCCGGCTAGCCAACACGAGCATGATTGCCCCGAATCCAGAGAGTGCACCCACAGTCGCGACTAGTAGAATAATGGCCGTTTCCATGCGATGAGAATAGCGCACGCGAGTACTTTCAACCATCCGCGTGGCTACGTAAGGAAGGGCCGTAAACTCCCGTAATTTGGTGTGGCATGGGCATGCCTTGGCCGGCTGGTCGGCCGAACTCTTAGTCCGTCCTGCCGTAAGTACGAAAACGTTTTTCTTGCGGCCTGAGTTTTCTCTGTCACGAGTCGCGGCGTTATCGCACAGATCAGCGGTACAACGATATGGCGCTGCCCTTGATGCGGACGCGATTCGCCCGTGGCAGCATCGCAGTTGGATCTTTCCCCGCGCCGTAAACTTCGCGGAAAGAGCCCGGCCCGGCATTGAATCTCTACCACGGCGACTGGCAAGGTCAGGCGTTGGCGATAACGAATTCGTCATCTCGGCCGAGGAGGGCCGCGTTCATCTGCATCCTTCCCTGCCGCCCAAACGCAACGAGCCGACGCGCGTGGAATTTGAATATGCACGCGGTGCCGCCCAAACGCCTATTCGGCCGCTTGAATCTTGCGCGGTTCAGTATCTTCCGGCCCGACAACTGCAAAAATTGGATTGGAAACCCGAGACGGCTTCGCCAATCCTCCGTCATGCGCTCCTGTTTTATCGCTCCGCTCACGGTTGGGTTTGCCCTGTGGACCGTGTCGCTTTTCGGCCAGCAATCAATGCCGACATTGGCTCAACCCATTCCAGCACAGTTTCTCGGGCCGACCCCGTTGACTGTCGACCTGCGCAATTACTTTGGCGTACCGGGGCTCAGTGGCCCCATCGTCCAGTTCACAACTGTATCGGGCCGTTTTAACGTCGAATTGCTTTCGGCTGACGCGCCGAGACACGTTGCGAATTTTCTCAGTTATACCAGTGCCCAACGGTACGACAACTCCGTGTTCCACCATGTAAACCCGGTGGGCTCCGTAGGGCCAGCAGTTCTCCAAGGCGGCGCGCTCAACGGTCTAACTGTGCCGCCAACCCTCGTGCCCGTTGGACCCAACGTAGCGCTCGAATATCGTGTTCCTAACACACGTGGCACTCTTGCTGCAGCTCGCGGCGGCGATCCAGACGGCGCAAACAGTCAGTGGTGGTTTAATCTCTCCGATAATACCAGTTCATTCGGGCCGGCAAGTGGCGGCGGCTATTCCGTTTTTGGGCGTGTGATTGGAAGTGGTATGACGGTGGTTGACACGCTGAGCCAGTTTCCACGGTTCTCCCTTCAGGGACTCCCGCCCCTGCCGCCGCTTCCGAGCATTCCGCTACGGGGAATGACCGCCAGTCAGACCACGGTCACTCCCGCCAACTTCGTCTTAATGAACACAATTCGAGAAGTACCCATTTTCCCAGTACCAGGCGGTGAAGCCTCAGTACTCACCTTCAGTGCGGCGCGTACTAACCCGGGAGTTCTCAACGTGAACATTAACGGCTCCGCCTTAACACTTTCCCCATTATCCATCGGCACATCCACGGTCACCGTCCGCGCGACCGACACAAACAACAATTCCGCCGAGTCCACCTTTGTCGTGAATGTGACGACGCAACCCGTATTCGCTCCGCTATTCACCCTGCAGCCGGCCACACAGACTGTCGCCAGCGGCCGGACTGCTATCATGAGCGTAGCTGCCACGGGAAACCCGACTCTCCAGTGGTACTGGAACGATGCCATCGTACCTGGCGCAACAACCGCAATACTCGTGCTTGACTCAGCGACAGCTGCCGACGTGGGCACGTATTTTGTGCGGGCGACGAATTTCATCGGCACAACGACGAGTATCCGAGCCAATCTGCAAATTGCCAATGTTGAGGCACGAGCAGCCGGACGACTAAGCAACCTGTCCATTCTTACGACTGCGCGCACGCTCACCGTCGGAGCGGTGGTTGGACCAGCGAGTGCCTCTGGCACGTTACCGTTGCTCATTCGCGACGTTGGCCCCACTCTGGCCGAGTTCGAAGTCCCCGATATAATGCCCGACCCCGAATTTATAGTTTACCGCGGGGGCTCGAATATACCTATTGGTCACAACGACAATTGGGGCGGAACAAGCGCACTCGACGCCGCATTTGCAAGAGTTGGGGCGTTCCGGCTGCCGCCGACGAGTAAGGACAGTGCGGTCATGATGGACCTGACGCCCGGCGATTATACATTTGAACTCTACGGAAAAGATCAAATCAAAGGTTCGTTTCTGGCAGAACTTTACGACGCCGTCGGCTTGGCGCGCACCGCGGGTACTCCCCGGCTGATTAATGTGTCCACGTTAGCGGACTTGGAGAAGGACGGACGTATCGCTCTAGGCTTTGTCGTAGAAGGAACCACGTCGTGTACAGTACTCGTGCGCGCGGTGGGACCGACGCTCGAAAGTGTATTTCGTATAGTCGACGCGGTAGAGGATCCAAAGCTCGAACTTTTCGACAACAACCAAACCGCCAAAATCAGTGAGAACGACGACTGGGGTGGCGACGCTCAGCTGGCCCGGGTAATGCGTTCCGTGGGAGCGTTCAACCTTGCCAGCGGCGAAAGCAAAGACGCCGCGATCCTCGTGACCCTGCCGCCTGGTGCCTATAGTGCAAAGGTAACCGGAGTAGCCGGTGCGGCAGGCTATGTGGTACTCGAGGTCTACGAAGTCCCATAGTAGCTGCGCAACCACTGATGTTGCCGCCCCCGGACTTCGCACCCCACCGGGCGCTGTGTTTCCGTCGCTGCCGCGGCCGCTGGCACATCCAGCAATACATCCTGCGCGGCAAGGATGGAAGCCGTGGCCCAGTTCGGCTACACGCGCGGAGCTGCCTGCGCCCTGCGTGCAAGCTCACATTCGGCTGACGCACTGCACCCACTCGTTAAGTTGGCCTCTCTCGCGTTGGAATCCAGGCTTGTGAACGTCCCGAGCCCGTAGGTGGATTCATGATACGCCAGAGACCAGGCTGTGATTAGAGAAGCCGAAACATTCAGTTGCAAAACCACAGCATTAAACAAAGGTAGTAACTTCACCGGGAATGTGTGTCAAAAGGCCGCGGAAACAACCGGAATACGTAGTCTTACGTATGCGAATCTGCGTAACCCCAGAGCTTTACCTCTCCCGCTGCGTTCGAAAGCATTCTCAACGTTCCAATCTCCACCCACCTTGTCACGACTTCGGTCAGCTAATGTAAAAAATCTTGCATTCCTGCGGCTGAAAGAAACCATCTGCAACCCACTTCCTAAGCCCCGCCCGCAGTACCTCTGTCATGCACTCCATGGCCGCAAGAACTAAGTACATTCGTCTAGCTTGTGGGTGCCACGTAACCATAGTCCGCCGCGGCACTGTTCACGCCAGGAGCGGCGCCTCCCGGAGTACAATGCCTTGTCTGCACCAAACAATGACGCTAATCGGCGGCACACATCGAATCGGCGAGATACCTGCAAATCGAAAGAGCAAGAATGTAACCTGCCCGCCTTCAGGCTAGCACATCTTTCATCTAAGATCCGCGTCAGCTCGGTGACGCTTCAGCTCAAGCGACTGGATTAGGCTTCCAGCCGTTCACTTCATTTCAACTAGTCGATCGGCTGCTTTTCTGGGAGACCAGACCGGCACCGTAATGGCGGTAGCGTGCCTTCATTTTGTGTAGCATTTGGCCGGTTCACACCTATTGAAAAATGCCGTTTTGCGGGCTGAAAAGACGCACCCGTCACATTCATGAACGCGCCCCCCGGCACCAACCCCACTCAGAATTGGTATTGCATTCATACGAAGCCATTAAAAGAGGCCCAAGTCGCGAGTTTTTGTCGTAATACACTCGCGCTCGAAACCTATTTCCCGCGTCTTCGTCAGCGAAAAACGATCCGCCGGGTACGCAAGGAAGTCACCGGGCCACTGTTCCCCCGGTACTTTTTTTGCCGTTTTGATCCGGCGCAACACTATCGCTCCGTCCGTTACGCACCCGATGCCATCGATCTGATTCACTCTGGCGGGACTCCCGCAGTCGTGCAGGATCAAATTATAGACGACCTGAAAAGCTGGGCTGGTGACGCGCTCGACCTTATCACTATCCGAACTCCGCTCCGGCCCGGTGACGCTGTAGAGATTACCGACGGACCGCTGCGCGGACTGCCTGCGGTCATCTTACATATCTCTGATGACCGAGATCGCGTCGCCATTCTGCTTACCTTGCTGCAAACGGGAGCTCAACTGATTATCAGCCGGTCGCAGCTTCGCAAACGTGAAGAGTCCTGTCTTTAATATTCGGGCGACCACGCGAAGCTATTTCAAAATCTGTCGCGGGGGGCATTCGTTGCGCTGACGGCGATCCCGATCGACCTACTAATTTGTGCCTTCTTTTAAATACGTTCATGATGCGAGCGTCGGGCGTCCTCGCCTGCCCCTTCCCGAACAACGCACGGCACCGCTGCCGTTCGGCACCACACCACCAAATTCGTATACTCGCGCAATCTCGCATCGGCGATTGCCGGCAACACCTGAGATCATGAGTGTTCCCAAAGACATGATGGACGTTCCGCTACTTCACGGTACACCACTACCGGTTTGGAAACGAATTTTGGACTTTGTTTGCTGTGCAGCGGCCCTGCCTATATTCGCTCTTTGCACCCTCTGCGGCGCCATAATTCTTCGCACATTCTCACCATCGGTACTGTTCTTTCGTCAGGAACGCGTCGGTCACCTTGGACGGCGCTTTTCGATTTACAAGTTTCGCACGATGCACTTGGGAGCCGACACCCTCGCGCACCAAACGCATTTGTCCAATTTGATTCGCTCCAATGCTCCAATGCATAAATTGGACTCCAGGGGAGACGCGCGACTCATCCGGGGCGCTTGGTTGCTGCGGGCAGCCGGGCTCGATGAATTGCCTCAAATTATTAATGTACTACGCGGCGAAATGAGCGTCGTGGGCCCCCGCCCGTGTCTTCCTTATGAGTACGAGGAATACACTCCCATTCAACGTAAGCGCCTTTCAGCGGCCCCGGGCCTGACGGGACTATGGCAGGTTTCGGGCAAGAATCGCACAACTTTCGAGGAAATGGTATATCTCGATATCAAATATGCCCACACTCGAAACCTTTGGCTCGATTTGAAGATCATTTTCCTCACGATTCCGGCACTTGCAATCCAAGTTGCTCATACCCGGCGCGTACGCCGCCGAGCAGACGCCCTGCCGGCAGCCAATACTGCCCGGGGTGCCGCTTAGTCCAATCAATCGTCGCGTTGCTTGCTCGCGAGGCTGCCGAAATTACGTCGCACGTTTCGCTCGACATTGATTCGACCGCTCACCGCCGAAAGTATCCCTTGGGGCTTTTGATGATCACGTTTCGTCCACACATATGCTGCAGGAGTGACTTAATCGAACAGGGCCGACGACGCTTGAACTCCTTGCAGCCGGAATTTCCAGGAAGAACCTGAGCGCAGTTCTCCCAGAAACATTTTAACCCAGCATCCTCTACTAGAATCAGCTGCTAACCTCTTTAATTTGGTGGCATTAAGATTAACCCGCCTTGGCGGAATATATATACGATGAACAAACGCATAAATGTCGGCGTTGTCGGCTGCGGCTACTGGGGACCAAACCTGGTCCGCAACTTTCGTTCGATCCCTTCATGTCGCCTAAAAGTGATGTGCGACATCAGTGAGGAGAGGCTGACACATCTGAAGTCACTCTACCCCGAAGTGGAGTGTGAGACCGATTTCAACCGCCTCAAAGACGATCCCGAACTCGACGCGATTGTAGTGGCGCTGCCCGTTCGGTTCCACTATCCAATGGCGAAAGCATGCCTTGAGGCTGGAAAGCACGTCCTGATTGAAAAGCCGATGGCGTCGTCCACCGCCGAGTGCGAGGAATTGATCGCGCTCGCGGAACAGAAAGGTCTCGTGCTCATGATTGGCCACACGTTCCTCTACTCAGCGGCTGTCCGGAAAATAAAGGAAATCGTCGACAACCGTGACATCGGCGATCTCCGATATATTTCCGCCCGGCGACTGAACCTTGGGCTTTTCCAAAAAGACATCAATGTGGCGTGGGATCTCGCCCCACATGATATTTCAATCATTCTGTATATCATGGAGGAGTTTCCCCACAGTGTTAATTGCCGCGGCGGGGCCCATCTCACGAGCGGGATCGAAGATGTCACGCACATGAGCCTTCAGTTCACGAGAGAGCGCTCTGCCCTCATTCACAGCAGTTGGCATGATCCGCGAAAGGTGCGCGAAATGACCATCGTCGGCAGCAAGCGAATGATTGTGTATGACGACATTGCGACTCAGGAGAAGATTAAAATCTATGATGTGCGCGTGGAGCGACCACCGCATTACGATACATTTGCTGAGTTTCACTATGCATATCATTATGGCGACACGTACGCGCCATTCGTCAAACAAGACGAGCCTCTGAAGACTGAGTGCAACCATTTCATCGACTGCATTCGCGATGGCAGTGAGCCGCTTACATCCGGCGTCGCCGGCCTGGAGGTGGTGCGTATCCTCGAAGCATCGTCGGAGTCATTGCGAAATGCCGGCGCGCCAGTCGATCTTTGGATTCCTGACTCGCGCGGCCGCTCTCGGTCGGCATTTTCCGCAGGTCGTGGAACTACGGTCCCGTTGGCCAGAAAACAGGGAACCGCCTCTTCGATCAGTCGCACGACAGCCTCCCCGTTCCCAGACCAGAACGGCCACGCGCCAGGGAAGAATGGCAAGGGAACCAAGTTGGAAGCGGTCTGATTTCGATCGTGACCAATCTACCCTCACCTACCCGACTTATTGCGCCGGACGTTAAGCTGGGGCGCAATGTTAGAATCTTCAGTTTCACGAACCTGTATGGCTGCGAGATCGGTGACGATTCCAAGATCGGTACCTTTGTTGAGATCCAAAAAGGCGCACGAATTGGCCGCCGATGCAAGATATCGAGCCACACCTTCATATGTGAGGGGGTTACGCTGGAGGACGATGTCTTCATTGGACACAATGTAACCTTCACCAATGACCTGTTTCCACGTGCCGTGAATAAGAGTGGAAGCGTTCAGACGGAAGCCGACTGGAAGTGTATCCCTACACTCGTCAAGCAGGGAGCCTCGATTGGCTCCGGTGCGACCCTGTTGTGTGGCATCACGATCGGCGAGCGCGCGATGATCGGCGCCGGCAGCGTCGTTACAAAGGACGTGCCTGCGGATGCCATTGTGGTCGGCAATCCCGCGCGGGGGATCGGACGTCAGATCGCAGAAGTCAGATGACAGTGTATAGAAGCACCGTCGGCCGCCGTATTGTAGGGGTGCTCGCCGGCGCCCTCTCCTTGCAGGAGCATGCCAGCACAGAACACCCCCGACTGAATTCTGCCTACTGTATTCCCTCCTGGCTCCTTCACTCCTGACCCGAGGGCGTCGCAAGCAACGCCCCTACACTCCTGACTCCTGACTCCTGTCTCCTGCCTCCTGACTCCTGCCTCCTGCCTCCTCCCCATGACCGTTCCCTTCCTCAATCTTCGCGCCCAACACGACCCGATTCGAGCGGAACTCCTAACAGCTTTCTCGGAGGTGCTG
>JBBRCR010000156.1:0-16121 GCA_038204695.1 Opitutales bacterium
TCATGTCGGTCTTTGTAATCGCCAGCCGCGCGTCCTCCACGACCGGACCATTCAAGGTATCGCAATGCGCGCGGGCCAGCGGCGCCGCCGCGAGGAAGAGAAGCGCAAGCACCAGGGCATGCGCCGAATATTGAGCTTTCATTTGGTTTTTGGAGGAAAAAACACCGGCAGGAAAATGCGCGCCGGCAGCGCAAACGATATCAATACGTGGGATGGCGCGAGCGAGTCGCTGGCGTTGGCATCGACCCTCGGGCATCCACTCGCAGGCGCTCGCAGCTACGTCGCAGCTACGGATTGCCGGCTACGGTCACTTCGCCGCCACGCGCTCGGCTCGCGCCGCAACGACGACCGCCTGCGCCGCGTCGGAGACATCACCCGACAGACCGGCGTGCTGGTGCGCAATCTCACCTTCAGGATTAAGCACAGTAATCAGGTTGGAGTGCGCAAACTGGCCGCGCGCATCCTGCTTGAACTTCACGCCGAGCAGCATCGCGAGTTCCTGCACCGCCGCATCATCGCCACGCAAAAGCGTCCAGCTGCCGTCGAGTTCGGAACGGGCGCGGTAGCCCTTCAACACGTCGGTCGTGTCCCGCGCCGTGTCGAACGTGACCAAGACGAACTGGGCCGTCTCGCGCACCGCAGCGGGCAGCAGCGCGCGGAGCCGTTTCATGTCACTCACCAGCACAGGACACGCGTATTCGCAACTGGCGAAAAACATCGCCATCACGACGGGACGCCCGCGCAACGTGGCGAGCGAAACTGCCTGACCGGCATCGTCGGTCCAGGCCGCGTCCAGTTGATACAACGAACGCGCGGAGAACGGTGCGCTGGCGGCGGCCGCGGTCGCAGCGGCATCAGGTGCGGCGCAGCAGCTGGCCACGGCGGGCTTCTCGGCGGCGCAGCAGCTTGGTTTCTCGGGAGCGCAGCAGCTGGCGGCGGCCGGCGTTTCAGCCGCGAACAAACCGCGGCAGGTGAATGCAAACAACAGGAGCGTGATCTTGGTTTTCATTTTGAAATTGGTAGACCGGGGAAGGCGACCGCCACGGACTCGCGTCCGCCGGTATCAGGACCAGCAATACTAGCCGCGCAACGAAACCCCAGGTTCGGCACGATGTAACTGGCGCGGAGCGAACTGCGCAGGCCGGCGCGCATGAAGGCCGGATAGTTCGTCAGGTCGCGGGCACCCGCGGCGCCGGCGCCACAAAACTGGTTGCGCTCCAAACCCGTGTCGGCGCGCGATTCACCCGTCACCATGGCCGTGTTGAAATCGTCCACCCATTCCCAGATCAGCGTCAGCAACTCCCGGGCGCCATGCAGATTCGGCCGGCCCAGGCCCGCGGGTGGCAGCGGCTGCGGCGTGGGCTGGGAGAACCAGCCGAGCGCGGCCGAGCGGTACTCGGGCTCGTCCACCCCGTTCTCGCCCCTGAATCCGACCGCGGCGGCCCGCTCCCACTCGGCGGTTTTCGGCAGGCGTTTGCCCGCCCAAGCCGCATAGGCACGCGCGGCGAACCACGACACGCGCACGACCGGCGCCTCGCCCGGCGCATTTGCGCCCAGCTCGAGATCACCGGTCCAGTCGCCGAGATAACCCTTGTCCGCAAAAAGTGGAGACACGCGGGAGCGGCGCCACTTCGGCTGCGCATTCACAAATTGCAGGAACTCCGCATTCGTCACGGCGTGCGCGTCGAGCCAGAAGCTCGGCACGCGCACCCGCTCCGGCTCGTCCTTACCACGGAGCAACGGCAGGTATTCGCCTTCCGGGATGAGGACCATCCGCGGAGACGCCGTTGGGCGCGACGCGGCCGGGGTGACGTCCGCTGCGGGAGCAGCGATGGCGATGCTCCCGCCGGCGGGCATCACGCCGCTCTCGGCCCGGACACTGACCGCGAGCAGCGCTACGGCAGCCATTCGGGTTGCCGCGAAACGGGCCAGCAGAGTGGAGGCGAGTCGGTTCATGAGGAGGAGTGCGCGAGGCGGGCGAGGGAAGTTCTGCGAGGCGTCGATGGTGGCGGAGCCGCTCAGCTTAATGTTCGCCGCGGACGCGCTTGACGTCCTTGGCCGAGACCTCGCCGCCGCCGTTGCCCCAGCTGTTGAGCACATACGTCAGGACATCGGCAATTTGCTCATCCGTGAAGGCCTGCGGCGGCATCATGTTGTTGTACGCCGTCCCGTTGACCGTGATGGGACCGCTGAGCCCCTTCAGCGGGATGAGAATCGCGCGGTCGCGATCCGCGTTGAGGTAATCCGATTTGGCGAGGGGTGGAAATACTCCGGGCATGCCTTCGCCGTTCGCCATGTGGCAGGCGAAGCAGGACGTCAGGTAAACCTTCTTGCCGCGTTCCATCTGAATTTCCTTGGTGATGCCCGCGATCTCCGGATTTGCGGCCATCGCCACTTCCTTCTTCGCCACGAGCTCGGCCGTGCGATTGCGCGCGGCGACGCCGGCGTCGGACTGATCGCCCAGGTAAACTTCGTCGACCTCCTTGCCGGAGTAGAGCACCGCATCTTCGGGGCCCGTCACCTTCAGCATGCCGAGCGCGCCCTTGTTGAAGGCGCGCGAAAGCGAGTGATCGACGAGGACAAACGTGCCGGGGACATCGACCTTGAACTCGAGGATCGTCGTGCCGCCGGAGGGGACCATCGTGGTCTGGACATTTTCCTGCACGAACTTCGTGCCACCCTCGGTGTAAACGCGGTCGAAGATTTCGCCGATGACGTGGAACGACGACGTGAGGTTCGGGCCGCCGACGCCAAAGAAGAGCCGCACCTTCTCCCCGACTTTGGCCTGCAAGGCCGCGTCACCGACGAGTGATCCGACGGCGCCATTGAACACGACGTAGGTGGGGCGCTCGTCGGTCGCCTTGACGTTGTCGAAAATCTGCAAGCCACCCGCGCCCGTTGCGCCCTGGGTGTAGAAATCGCCCTGCATGACGTAGTATTCGCGATCGACCTTCGGCAGTCCCTCTTTCGGTTCGACGAGAATCAGGCCGTACATGCCGTTGGCGATGTGCATGGGCACCGGGGCGGTGGCGCAGTGATACACATACAAACCGGCATTCAGCGCAGTGAAGGTAAACTGCGAAGAATGGCCGGGGGCGGTGAACGTCGATGCGGCGCCGCCGCCGGGCCCGGTGACGGCGTGGAGGTCGATATTGTGCGGAACCTTGGACGAGGGATGGTTGTTCAGGCGGAACTCGACCACGTCGCCTTCGCGTACGCGTATGAACAAACCGGGGACGGTGCCGCCGAACGTCCAGAACGTGTACTCCACGCCATCGGCCAGGCGGCCGGTCAATTCGCGGACCTCGAGATTGACCACGACCTTGGCCGGGTGGCGGCGGGTGATCGGCGGCGGCACGTTGGGCGGTGCGGTAAGCACGGCCAGTTCCACGGGCAGATGGGCGGCGAGGGGGACCGCCTTGGGCTTGGCCAGCACACCTTCCTCCGCGTGCAGCGGCAGGCTGAGGCTGGTCAACGCAGCCGTGAGCAGCGCTGTAAGGGTGCGAGGCAGGTGGGAGGTGTTGCGGGTATTCATGCTCGGTTGGATAGTCAGAAACTTACGCCAGGAGTGCCCGGGGGGCCTTGATGCATATCAAGCGATCCGTGAAAACGTGCGGTCTGGCGTGTTCAAAAGGTCCAGGTGGCGGCAAGGACGACGACAAAGAGCACGCCCAGCGCCGCTTCGATCATTCCGAGGGTGCGGCCGCGCAAAGCGGGCCGCGGGAAAACGAGCAGCGCGATCGCCCTTAGCGCGAGTGCTGCAAGCAACCCGACAGCCGTGAATGGCGCGGCGCCCGCTCGAAAGAACAGGAGAGCGACGGAGAGCGCGACCCCGGCGCCCAGCAGGGCGGGAAGCACGCGCCGCTCCCCTGTTTTTGTCGCGCGCAGGACCGACCGCACGCAAAGCACGGTGGGCACCGCCCGGCCGACCATCACGGCGGCGAGCCCGACGGCGCCCAGCGGCGTTGCTCCGGCGAGGATCGCGAGAATTGCCGGCAGCCAGGCGAACGCGGCCGCGCCCGTGACTTCCGCGATTTCCTCGCGCCCGGCGCTGCGCACATCGTAGCCCGCAAACACCACGCCCGCCAACAATGACGGCACGAGCCACGGCAGCCACGCCGATCCGCCCAACGCGATCGCCCCGGCAAACCCGAGGACCCCGAGGGCGGCCAACCCGCCAATCACCGCGCGGGCGTCCGCGCGGCGCCCGACTCGCGCATCCATGATTGCAATACGCAACGGCCGGCGCGCGAAGAATCCCGCGGCCACGCTGGCCGCCAGCAACCCACCCGCGGCGGAGGGCGCGATCAGCAAACCTAATGCCAGCGGCTCGAATGCCAGGGACCAGCTGCCGTGCTCCTTCGGCATCACGACGTCGCGCCAGCGCGAGACGCTCCGGCAGTGACGGGAAAATGAGATCGTGGATTCCATGACGACACTCTACGCCAGCACGTGTGGGCGTGCCTTGATCCGAATCAAGCAGGGCGCTTGAAGTTGCGGCAGACGGGGCGCCATGACTGCGGGTCCCGAGCACGTATGGCGAGCTGAGAGTTGGGGGCCGTGCGGTGACATCGCTGCAACCGCATGGCTGCGAGCCCGTAGCTGCGAGATCCACCGGGTGCCGCGGCGATCACCGAAGCGCAGAAGGGCGCGTCCACTCGACGTTCGCCGCCACGAAGACCAGCCTTCACCTGCTGCTTGCATTCAGGTGCCGGCCCCCCAATTCACTACTCCCGGCCTGCCCTAAACACGGACAGCCCACGGTCCCTGCCAGCGAAGCCGGCGGATTTTTCTCTGAAAACTCGGCCGATGCACAGTCACTGTCGTGTACCGAGTCGCTGAATGTCGCACCGTCAGCCAATCGCGCTCTGTCGCAATCCGCGGAGTGTTGTCAAATCCCCCCAGTCGGCCCACGCGGGCAGCGGCCGGGGCGTAGTGTTCCTACGGCGGCCAGTTTTCTCGCGGTATGCGGCCAATTGCAGTCGCACAAAGGCAGTGCCGCCGAGCACGGCGCCATCGGTAAAATAGCGGATGCGTCAGCGCAGGAGGGTGGCCAGCGGCAGCCTGCCTCCTTCGGCGACAACACGCTCAAACTCGGCGATGGGAATGGTGGCGCCGGTTTCGCGCGGGCCGGCGCCAGTCCCAAAGAGGACCTCCCGGTAGGAGGCCTGTGCGTCAGCCCAGCGGAGGCCGCCCATCATTCGGCGAAGGCCCTCTTGGGCGGCTTCATTTCCCGCCACGGCATCGGCGTATCCACAGAAACGGTACTCCTTCGGATCGTGCGTGATACCGGCGCGAACGCTATTCAGATCGATGTAGGCCGCCACGGTTTGTAGCGCGCGGTCTCCCACCTCAACGAGCAGGCTCTTGAACCGCTCGGCCCACAGCGTGCCAAAACGCTCGTGCGACTTGTTGTACCAAATCGAAAAGCGCTGCTTCAGCAGCTTCATGTACTGGGAGACGTCTCCCATTAACGCGAGTTGGCGCCGCCGCCAGGCAACGGCTTGTGGCCCATTCTGGGCGAGTTCGGCTTTGATGACTTCAAGGCGCGCCGCCTGGTATTTGGTGGGGTGGGGATAAAGGACCGCGTAACGCCGGAGCAATTCGGCGTCGGCCACTGCTTGTTGCGGCGGAACATAAACCAGAACGTGAAAGTGATTCGACAGCAGGGTGTAGGTATAGATGAGGACACCACAGTAATCCGCCACCTGCCACAGCTGCCGGCGCAGCACTTCCTTGGCGACGTCGTCGAAGAGCCACTCACCGTTAACCGTGCGCGTCACGCAGTGATAAGCCGCTTCGCTTTCTGCGGTCGAAATCTTAATCCGCGCGTGTCTCACGGATGCGAAGATTGAGCCGTCGATATCTGATCGACGAGCGCCTGGAATACCCAATTTAGAGTATATTGACCTGTCCCTTGTGGGATCTTGCACGGCCTGATTGACCTGTCCCTTGCGCGGCGCGCGTACGGCATCGCGCTCTGCCTTAAATGAACTTTTCGGGATCAAAGCACGTCCGCCGCATCATTGCGGCCACCCGCATTTTCGCCCGGCTCGACCGGCGCAACACATGCCACACTCCCAGCTGCGCGAAAAATCACTCGACCAGAAAACCGTCCCGCGAGTCATAACTGATTACCTGTATTTTGCGCGGTTGGGCCTGAAGCACGCCCTCCCATATCTGCGGCTCCGTCGCCGGCCCGCTGAGCACTTCGATTTTCACTTTGTGCGGTCCCGGTTTCAGGATCTCCCGGCACTCGCCAATCGCCGGGCCATCACTCGAAACACCCTTCGCGCCAAAGGAGCGCTCGTTGACGCTCCCATCGATGCTGATACGCACGACCACCGGGGCACGATGCGGCTTCTGCGTCGACCGCCCGCGCATGTGCAACGGTTTCTTTGCTTCCTCTGCTGGATCGAGTGGCGCCGGCGGCACCATTTGCCCCACCGCTTTGAAGGAAAATACGAGCTCCGGTTCCGGTGACGCCGGACTGTTCACGACCAAATGGCTCGGCCCCACCGCCGCTGCCACGAGCGCAGCCAGCACGATGGTGAGGGCCGCCCCCCCCGCCCATCGTCGCGCGCGCGCGGAGCGGCCCGCTGCTTCTTGCCCGCTTCGCATCGCCATCGCCGCCTGTGTCAACGCGGACGGCCTCGAGGGATCGAAATCCACCACAAGCGAATCGCCGCCCCCGGCACGGTCCGGCCGGAAGACGGGATTGCGCACGCCAGCCTGTCGTTCCTCCACCCAGCGACCGCCGTCGCGGCCCCACGCCTCCGCCGCGGCATCGCGCACGATCAGCACGCCCCTGGTTCCGTGTGCGAGCAACCGCTCCACCAGCCGCGGCCGGACCCAGCTGGCCGTCGGCACGCAATGCACGGCAAATCCCGGCAGCAACCGGCCCCACGCCTCGCGATCGAATCGAGTGAATCCGCGGCCGATGTCCGCGGCGATAAACGCCACCCACGGCGAGGCTGAATTCGCCGTTGCCTCAATGATCTCACGTTCGAGGGCCGCCTCCTGCACGCGCGTATCAAACCAGGTGAGCGTGATTCCTTCGGAATCACACGAACCCGCGCACACGCCGCAGCCGACACACCGCGCGGGGTCCACCTGCGCCTGCGAGGGAAAATTCTTTCCGTCGGTCCGCGCCACCATCGAAATGGCGTCGAATGGGCAATCCTGCGAACACTGCGTGCACGCGTGGCAGCGCGACGGGTTGACCAATGCCTGGAAGGTCTCCGGCGCGCGTCGGCGGCCGAACAGCCACGGGACAAGCCCCGCGATCAGCGTGCCACCGGCCAGCGCGATCCAGAGTCCGCTTTCGCGAAACCGCAATCCGAGCGCCAGCGGCGAGAGATACCAGGCGTCCACGGTGAAGCGCTCCGCCTTCACCGCCATCTGGGCTGGCGGGTCGAGCGGCGCCGGCACGGCGAGCGCCGCGAGCGCCAGCCCCGCGACCAGCCCCCAGGAGAGCGCCCGTCGCGGCAACAACCGCGCGCGGCTCACCCGGGCCAGGTGAACGGCCAGCCCCACCGCAATCGCGAGGGGCAGCAGCATGTGCAGAAAGAATACGACGAAAAACAGCAGGCTCGGCACCGTGCGGTCGCTGACGTAGAGTCGGGCCAGCGGTTCGCCGAAGATCGGCAGCCCATCAAGTAACCGCATCGAGGATACAGCGACCTGCTGCGCCGGCTGATCCCAGACCAGCCAGTAGCCGGTCCACCCGATGAACCAGACCAGCGCGAGCATCGCGACGCCCGAGACCCACGGCAGCCAGCGCGCGCCGCCGAATTTACGGGCGAAAAAGACGCGGCCGGCGTGCACGACCAGCAACAGCATCGCGAGATCGGAGCTGTAGCGGTGCACCGCCCGCACCCAGCCGCCCAGCGTGACACCCTGGATTGCGGACAGCGACGAATACGCAAACTGCACGCTCGGCGAATACCAGATGAGCAGGAGGACGCCGCTCGCCACGGCCACGATCAGCGCGAGGTTGGCCGCCGCGCCGGCTTGCGCGAGCGGGTTGAGCTCGGGCGCGAGCCAGCGACCCAGCCAGCCATCGAAACGGGCGAACACCCGGTCGATCCCGGCCAACAGGGCATCGCCGCGCACCGGCGGAGGTGGCGGAGTAAAGTCGGCGGCAGGCGGTTCCGCGGACGGCACGGGCACTTCTTCAACATGCGGTGTCACTGGAGCGGATACATAAGGCAGCCGGGAGGCCGCTTTGGGTTGGGAGCGAAACACAGGCATGGCGGCAATCTCACTGACGCATGGCCGCAGCGGCGGCCCACCGGATGGCCCGCTCGGCGCATCCCCGGATTCATTGCCCGACCGCCCCGACGATGACGGGCACGGCGGACTCGTTCCGCGCTTCGGCCGCGAGCGCGAGCACGGCCTCGCGCAGCCACGCCTGGTGGCGCGGATTCAAATTGAATCGATAGGCAATCCTGCCCTGCGCATCGAGCAGCAGAAGGAGATTCGCGTGTTCGATCAGTCCGGTCTTGGGATCCTTGAACCGGGCGAACTGCAAGCCGTCGAGCACGCCGTGCATGAGCGACGGCTCGCCGTTGAGATACCGGAACTCCGGATGCGTGAAGCCGTAGCCCGCGGCCACCGACGCCATCAGTTCGGTCGATTCGTATTCAGGGTTCAGTGACAGCGCCAGCACCGTCACCCGGCTCCGGGCTTCGGCGGGCAGGGAATCGAGCAGCTTGCGGGTCTCGACCAGGATTTGCGGACACGTGGTGCCGCACATCGCGTAGATGCCGGTCACGAGCACCACCCGGCCGCGCAGATCCTCGAGGTTGCACGGTGCTCCGGTTTGATCAACGAGCCGGAAAGCCGGCGGGATGAGTTGCGTGCGGATCCGTTCGCCGGGAAACGGAGGAAGTTTTTCCTCACCTGTCGGAGGCGCGCCAGTCGACAGCAGTCCAGCAATGGCCAGTGCCGCCGCGAGCACCCCGGAACCGGCCGCGCGCCAATGACGCGGCCATCGCGCCGCCTGCAACGCGCGCCGCCAGAGCACCACCGCCACGCCGACCACAAACAAGGGCTCCATCAGCATCAGACCGACGCTCGCCCACTCCATGCCGCCGGTGCGCGGATCATAGCTGAAGCACCACATCTTGAATTCGCGCGCAAAGCTGCCGAACCAACCCGACTCGATCGGCGCGAATACAATCAACAGCAGGAACGCCTCGTAGATGAGCGCGGCGGCGAGCAGGAAGACCGGCAGCCCCGCCCCGGTGAAGAACGCACGCCACCGGTTCCAGCCGTCGGAAGTATCGGCGGCGGAGCCGGAGGGAACGTCGACTTGCGGCTCAGGCATGGGCGTGGAGTCTTTCACCGTGATGCGGAGCTACCGGCTGTCGTGGGTACTTGAATACGCCGTTGGATGGCCTTACCGAACCGGCCACACGTCGGCGAGCGCCTTCCAGTTGGCGAAATAATAGACGGCGAAGCTGGCGAGGAACACCGCGGTGAGCGCGATCGTGCCCTTGACCGCCCAATGATCGTCGGCGAGCGAGCCTTCCCGCGAGCCGGCCAGGGCCTTGGCCACACCCCAGTCCGCCATCGCCCGGTCGCCGGTTTTCTCACCGAAGAGCAGCGTGCCGACGCAGAGCACGCAGAAGAGCAGCAGCCCCACGACCGCGATGATCGCGCCGATGCCCATGACGCCGAGCATCAGGTGCGCAGCCGGCCCAAAGGCGCCGGAGTGATCAATGTCGTAAATGCGGCGCGGAACACCCATCGAGCCCGCGAAGGACATGCCGAACGAGACCAGCAGGATCCCGCCGCCAAACAGCCACGGTTGAATCCGGGCCGCCGACCGCCAGATGAAGTTGCGCCGGAAAATCAGCGGAATGACGTAATACGTCAGGGCCATGAACGCCAGGGTCGTGCCTCCGACGACCGTCGCATGGAAGTGGCCGGTGATCCGCAGCGTGTTGTGCGCAATGATGTTGATCTGCTGCGTGCCGAGTGTGACGCCGGTGATGCCGCCGATGAATCCAAAGATGAGCAGCGACAGCACGACCCCCGAGAAGGCGGGGTTTTTCCACGGCGCCGAAACCACCCAGCCGAACAGGCCCTTGACGTGGCCCTTCTCGCGCATGGCGAGTTCAACCGAGGCCGGCACGGTGAACCCGTGTATCATTGATGCCAATACCGCGAGGTACATGGCGTACGACGTGTTCCAGATTTTCCAGGTCGAGCCGACGGCCGGATCCACCAGGAGATGGTGCGCGGAGGCCAGATTGATAAAGAGAATGTAGAGCACGAACGCCGTGCGGCACACGGTCTCGTTGATCGGCTTCGCGCCGGTCGTGAGATACCCCACCAGGTACCAGATGGAAACCATCGCGCAGACGTTGACCTGCTGTGACTGGTGGCCCAGACCCCACCAAATCATCCGGTACCACATCGGATCCGGCTGCGCCGTCCAACCCATGGAATAGGTGAACGTCGGAATCATGACGACGGCACCGTGCAGCAGCGTCACGACGGCGATGATGGCGGCAGCGGTGGCGCCATAGGTGACGAGCGGCAGCGAGCCCTCGTAGGTCTGGTCGCGCTTGGCCACGTAAAGCGTGGCGAAGAAGTTGAAGACCCCCGTGAGCGTACCTGTAGCCACCAATATGATACCAAGATAGAAGAGCGGGTGCGCCAGCAGCGGCAGGTAGCTCGTCATCAAGACGTCGGCTTTGCCGGCGATGATGATGTAATCGACCATCACCGCGCCCACGATCATCTGGAGGAATCCAGCCCAGGCGACCTTGCTCGAGAAGAGCCGGGCGTTGAGCGGCGTGGTGCAGGTGAAGTAGAGCACCGCGACCTCGAAGAACAGGATCCACAGAATCAGCATGTTGATGCCGTGGAAAGTCAGGATCCGGTAGAACCAGTCGACGGGCAGCAGATGCACGGTCTGCCAGCGGGTGAGCGCGAGCAGGATGGCCGCGATGCCGCCGAGCAGCAGGAAAACCACGGCGCTGACGGCCGTGAGCTTGATGAATTTTTCCGCCGTGAGGCAGACGTTGAGGCCGGTGGTCGCGCACTTGCGCGCACCGATTTCGGGACGGACCGGCGCGGGGGCCGGCAGCGGGATGGAAAGAGTGGAGGACATGGCGGGGCGGAGGCGGGGTTATTCGACGATGATTTTGCCGAACATCTTGTCGTGGCCGATGCCGCAGAATTCGTTGCAGACGATCGTGAACTCGCCCTTCGACGTCGGCGTGAGCGTCAGCACGTGATCATAGCCGGGCAGCACCTGGAAATTCATGTTCAGCGGCTGCAGCGAAAATCCGTGCTGCAGGTCCAGCGACGAGAGATGCAGCCGGTACGTTTCGCCCTGGCGGAGTTTCAGGACCGGGTACCAGCTCCACATCCGGGCAAGCAGGTAGGCATCACCGCCGGGCGCCGGTTCGGCGATGATCAGGCCGGCGGCATCGGTGCCCACCTTGTTGGCGGCGGCGAATTTTTCGACGCGCTCGATGTACGCGGTGGGCTTCACCGCATATGCTTCGCCGCGGGAGTTCTGTTTCCCCCGGAAATGCCAGTACGGCATCATCAGGCTCATCACGAAGCACCACAACAGCGCGAGCCCAATCCAGAGCTTTTCGGCTCCGGCGGGCGGTTTGAACCAATCACGAGCAGGGACGGCGAGACTCATGGTAAATTCCTCAGGGCAGAGTCGCCGGGCGAACCAGCGCGATTTCGATCCAGCCCCACACGGAGTAGGAAAGAACGGGTATCAGGACGCCGAGTACGAGAAGCAGCCAGTGGTTGTCGAGCAGCCGGTGCAGCCAGTGTTTTTTGATTTCGTTGTTCATGGAAGGGTGGACGAGGAAAATGCCGGGGCCAGGGGTGCGGGCCGCCACCAGCCGCGCATCTCACGCAGCACGAGGCTGAGGAACCAGATGCCGGCCGCGGCGGCGACCAAACCGCCGATCCCCATCACGCTCAGCCCGACCAGTTCGCCCGTGGTGCGCACGTGTTGCTCGGCCGCGTAAGCCTTGCGGCCGAGGCCGTACGCGCCGCCGATCGCGAACCCGAGCGCGAACACGGTCTGGCCGATGCCAAAGACAATCAGCTGCCGTTGTGCTGAGACCCGGGGGAAGGCGGGACCCGCGGAGGCAGGAGGACGCGCTGCGCCACACACAAGGTACGCCGCGGTCATGAACGCGACCGTCACGGCGCCGAGTGCGGCGTGATAGTGGGCCGGCACCAGCGTAGTTGAACTCCGGATGCAGGCGCCGAGTACGAAGCCCAGCAGCGTGAGGCTGGCACTCGCGATGAAACCGGACCGCGCCGCCCCAGCCAGGGAATCGCGCGGGGACTCACCGGCTGAGGCCCGCGCCCGCCAGAGGTGCCGAAAACCAAGGATCAGAACCACCAGGACGACCGGAAAGATGCCCCAGCGCATGAGCTGCGTGGCCCCGGTGTGATAGAGTGGATCCATTGCCCCACGGGCCGTGAGCGCCGGCATCACGAAGTGCGGAGCGACCAGGGCGGTGAACAGCACCATGGCGGAGGAGCGCGACAGCACCGGCCGGCCGGTGGCCCGAGCGAGCAACCAGAGCCACACCGCCACCATCGCCGCGGCATTGGCGACCTGGAGCACGTGACCGGCGCCCCACGCGGAAAATTCGTAGCGCGTCCACGTATCCAGTCCGGCCGGCAGCGCAGCGCGCGTGGAAATCCAGGTGGCGCCGGCGAGCACAAACGCGACGGCGGCCGCCTGCAGACCGACCGCCGCGTCGGGTGGAATCACCGCGTCTTCCACCACGGCGGGGCCGGAGGAAAGCGTCTCCAGCAGGAAGAGCAGTGTCCCGAGGAAAAATGCGCCCAGCCCCCCGAGGAAAAACGGGTGATCGATCACCGGAACGTAGTTGGCGAGGACCGGTTGCGCGCCGCGCATCAATGCGCCGCCGAGCATCGCGCCAACGCCGGCCACCGCCAGCGTGAAGGCGATCGCGCCGGCCAGACCAGTGCGGCGGCCAGCGCGCACGGACGCGAGTCCGGCCAGAAAGGCGTAGAACCATACCACGAGTGCGAGGTCGACGTGGACGACGAGGCACCGTTTGAAAAAAAGCGGATCGCCAATCAAGCCGGAGAGGAACGGCAGCCGGCCGAGGACGACCGAGAGCGAGAGCAAGCCGGCGATGACCAGGCTGCCCACCGCGAGCGCAAACCATCGCCGGGCCTCGGCGTTGACCGCAAGCGTGAGCGGGGCAGTGCGTCGGGCGACCGCGGCGACGGTCAAACCGGGAAGCGGGGCCGCCCGGGCGACGGCGATAGGGCTGACAGATTGGGTGACGGTGGCCATGGCGATCTGGAGGTTGGGTTGTAGCCGTTTTCACCCGACCGGGCCTTGACGTGCATCAAGACTTCGGCGGATCAGACTATGTCGTCGGCTCAGATTCAGCTAACGTAGCCGCATGTTCACCCCGACTTCGGCGGCATCGTCGCTGCCGCTTGATCGATCGCTGCGGACGGGAACTGCCTCCCGTGCCGGTGTTGTTTTTTCCTCGCTCGTCGAACTGACCAAGCCACGGCTCGCGACCTTGTCGGTATTGACGACGATGGTCGGTTACGACGCGGCGCGACCCGGGTGGAATGGCGGCGCGACGATGGCGTTGCTCATTGGCACGATGCTGTCGGCGGCGGGTGCGCTCGCCTTGAATCAGTGGCGGGAGCGTGACACCGATTGCATGATGGAGCGAACGCGTGATCGACCGCTCCCATCCGGTGCGCTCGCGCCATCGCTCGCCCTCGCATGGAGCGTCATCCTCGCGGTGCTCGGCGTGGGAATTCTCGCCGCGGGAAACAATGCACTCGCCGCCGTCCTGAGTACGTCGACGATCGCGTTGTACGTTTTTGTGTACACGCCTTTGAAGCGCGTGACGCGATGGGCGACGGAGCTCGGCGCGATTCCGGGTGCGCTGCCACCGTTGATCGGATTTGCGGCCGCTGACGAAACGATTTCTCCGCTCGCCTGGCTTGTGTTTGCGCTGGTCGCGTTATGGCAGATGCCGCACTTTTTCGCGATTGGGTGGGTGTGTCGGGACGACTATCGCGAGGTTGGTTTTCCGTTGCTGCCCGCGATTGATCCGACGGGTCGACGCACGGCCGCATGGTCCTTCGGCTACTGTTTCGCGCTGGTTGTCGCGTCGTTGGTGCCCTCAATTTTTGGATACACGGGCGCGGTATTCGCGGTCGCCGCGCTGGGCAGCGGGGGCTGGATGCTGTGGCGCGCATGGCAGTTCGTTCAGGCAATGCGAGACGGGTGCAGCGATCACGGCCACGCGGCTGCGCGCCGGCTGTTCCGCTCGTCGCTGATCTATCTTCCCCTGGTGCTCGTCGCGCTGGTGATCGACCGCTGCGCGTGGTAGTGCGGCTCGGCGGCAGCAGCAATTCCATTGACGTAGCTCTGCGCGCGTCCGACCGGCGACGTGCGGTCGTGCGCCCGCAAAACGAGGCGTCAAACCGCCCAATCATCTGTGGTTAAACTGTCTTCTTCCTGTGGCTCGTGGCTGCGAGCGCCAGCGAGTGGATTCGAAGTGGCATGGGCATCCTGCCCGGCATCCATCCTGCCCATGAAGTACAATATATACAGCATTCTGGGCGTCACGCCCGAGTCTTGCACCTCTCCACCGCGGCCACCCAGACCAGAGCGCACGCGAAGCCGCGAAGCTCGCGAAAAGCAGTGTCGGCTTCGCGATCTTCGCGCCTTCGCGTGCGCTCTGTTTGGGGGTTGAGCATTCACCGAACGTTTTCGAGCGTGCAAAATCAGAGCGAAAACGGCGGCTCGAAGCCGCAGCCACGAAGCCAAATTGGGCAAAATCAATTCGGCGGCTGGAAAGCCGGCGCTCCGTCGTCTTGCTCAGAATTCCACGCGGAAGGTGAACGCGAACACCCGCGGATTCTCGCGGAAAGCGCGGACGGGAAAGACAATTCCGCTCGCGGGATCCACATCGAGCTTGGTCGCGTTGATCGTGCGGTCGTCGAGAAAGTTCGTGATGTTGAGCTGGTACGTGACGCGCGTGGAATTCGTCCAGATGCCGGAGATCCCCCTCGTCTTGTATTGGAAAAACAGGTCGCCCACGGAGCGCGGATTGCCCCAAAGCGTGCGGCCCGTCGATACGACGACCCCGGCGACATTGGCACTCTGATAACGCCAGCCGCCGCCGAGCGCAAAACCCTTGAGCGGGCCCGAGCTGAACGCGTAGCGGGTCCACAGGTTCGCCTTGTGCGGACGGTTGCCGTACGCCTGTTCCTCCAGGAGCCGGATCTCCGCCAGCTCCGCATCCGATTGGGCGATCCGCTCGGCGACCGTGACGGTCCCAATCGCCTGGTTGCGGTCGAAGACCAGCTCGTTATAAACCGAAGGCCGGCCGGTGCGCGAGGTGTAGAGGGCATCGAGACTCTTCCACAACGCGACGCGCTCGGCCCACCAAGGCACGCCCTCGAAGAGGACATTGGTGCGCGTGCGGTCGGTGTACGCATAACCGGCGCGGATCGACCAGTTGCGCGTCGGATTGGCGACGATTTCGAACTCGGTGCCCTTGCTGATGCGGTCGCTGAGATACGAATCCGCCGTGCTGAAGTACACGGAGGTGAGGTCGCTGATATTCTGCAGGGGATCGCTGGAGCCGAGGGTGGTCAGGCCCGCCTGACGGAAATAGTATTCAAACGACGACATGACATCGTTGTTGGGATTTACGAACACGGGCGCGCCGCCCTGTATCCGATCGCCCAGCACCTTGGATTCGTAGACCTTGATCGCGCCCCCGATCCGGTTGTCGAGGAAACTGAAGGCGATGCCATAGTCGTGACCCTCGCCTTTGTACGGCGGTGGAGTCAGATCGTCCGGCAGCGAGGAACGATTGCGTTCGCCGAGTCCGACGCCGTTGGAGTAGTTCGCGGTCAGGGAAAAGTTCTTCGTGACGTGAAGCACCGCCCCGAGCGAACGGCGTATTCCCCCGTCCTTGTCGGTGGAAAACCACTCCTGTTTCAAGGGCGTGAACGCCGCCTGATCATTGGCATTCGCGAGCCGGAACTTGCCGGTGGCGGGATCGCGCAGGACGCGCGGGCCGATCGAGCTGATGGTGTCGTCGCGC
>JBBRCR010000157.1:0-16018 GCA_038204695.1 Opitutales bacterium
CGATGCCGTAATAAATCTGCAGCCCCGGCCGCGACGGATCCATGTGCCCGACGTAACACGCGTCGGGATGTCCACGCCCGGTGCTCCACAGCGGTTTGCCGTCATGACGTAGCGCAGCGGAACCAATGATCACGTCATCGCGGCCATCGTCGTCGACGTCGGCGACTTGCATGCCATGCGTCCCCTGCCCCGCCCAGCGCGCGTATTCGTCCTTCGTATCGACGCTCCATACGAGCTTCAGATCCGGATCGAAGGCGCGGATTTTGATCAGGCTATACGTGCCGCGCTCGACGATCAAGTGGGGCCGCTTGCCATCGAGATACGCGACGCCGAGCAGATTTCGCGAAAAGAAATTGTAGTCGTGGAGCAGTCCCTCGCGGCCTTTGTCCTTGATGCCGCTGCGATCCGGCCACGGCACGCGTGCGAGCTCACGGCCGGTCGCGCCGTCGAGTTTGATGAGGAACTCCGGTCCGCCGATCACCATGCCGCGCTCGTGTTTCACGAGCTCCGCGGGATCTTTCGGGCCGGCTTTGCAATAAACCTCCGCCTTGCCGTCGCCATCGACGTCATACACGACGATTGGCGAATACCAGATGCCCGTCTCGATCCCGGGCCCCATTTCGTAGCGCCACATGAACGTGCCGTCGTGCCGATACGCCTCGATCTTGTAAGGCTCGGGACTCGGCTTCCAGTAGCCCGGCCCCATCGCAAAGGGGTCGACGTTGAAATCTGGATGCTTGACCACGTAGTCGTATTTCCCGTCGCCATCGAGATCCGCAACGCCGACCTTCTGGGCCTTGTAGTCGCCCTGGAGTTTGATCCGGATGAACCCGCCGACATCGGTCCGTTCGCCGCGTGACACCGCGCCACCGGATCGCGTCAGGTCCGCTTTTCCGACGCTCTGAACGCGGTAAAATGCCTTCGCGCTGCCGTCCGCCGTTGAATCGACAAAGTTCGTCGAACGCGTGATCGGCACCGCATTGAGTTTCCTTCCGGCACCGTCCGCGCTCTCGCTGCGGTAAACATCGAACGCGATGTCCGCCGGATCGTCGGCGAGCAGCCGCCAGCCGACATACATGCCGCCGTTTTTCGTCGGAAATACCGTGACGCCGCGATCGAGTCGCTCCCCTCCGAAGGCAAGCGTGGCGATCACGCCGAGGAGTATGGCGAGGCCGCCGTGGCGACGTGAAAAAAAGGCGAGGGAGATCATGGTTGGCCGAGCATTGGGGGATAAAAGTAGCCCATCGTCTGTCGCGCGACCGACGTGCGATATTGCCGGTCCTGCATCAGGCACACGCGTCGGCTCGTCGCCGGGATGGTGGTGGAATAAATCCGGATCTCGCCGGGCAGGCTCACGATGAATTCCTCGCGCCAGTCGCCGAGGCAATCGGCGATCGCCACGATTGTGCCCTGCACGGGGCCGAGTTCCTGACCGACGTAGCCGGGCCAAAGCTCGTTGACGCCGACCTTGGCCGGCGCCGCGGCCTTGGTCATGCCGCGCACGACGTCCGCGGTCGTCGCTTGCAGCGTGATCTCCTGGATCGCGGCGACCTCGGCGTCGGTCGGCGGCTTAAAGTGAAACACCTTGTTGCCGGCGATCACGACCTTGGTCGGGCTGTCCGCCCACCATACCGCCTTGGGCGCGAGCCCTGCCATTGGTTTGTTGCCGATGCGCACGCCGCGCGCGTCGTAGAGCCACCACTGCGTGCCGTTCGCCTCGCCGCCGTAGCACTCCATGCCGGGCCGCGTCGGATCGATGTCGGCGACCATGCCCATCGAATGAACGTGAGTCGTCGGGCCGCCGTAGCCCCAGAGGGTTTTTCCCGTGCGCGCATCGACGAGGCACAGGCCGTCGCGGTTCTGTTTCCACTCGTGCCCGAAAAAGACCTGCATGCCCCGTCGGGCCGGATCGATGTTGCCCACGTAACACGCATCCGGATGCCCGCGGCCGGTCGCCCACATTGGCTTGCCGTCATCGTCGATCGCGGCCGCGCCGATGATCACTTCATCGCGGCCATCGTCATCGATGTCGGCGACCTGCATGCCGTGGGTGCCCTGGCCGGAATATTTTTCGTTTTCGCCCGTGGAATCGAAACTCCACACGAGCTTCAGCGCCGGGTCGTAGGCGCGCACCTTGATCAGAGTGTAGGTGCCGCGGTCGATGACGAGGTGCGGGCGTTTGCCGTCGAGATACGCGACGCCGAGAATATTTCGGCTCTGGTAATTGTAGTCGCCGAACTCGCTCGGCTGCCGGTGCAGGATGCCACTGCGGTCCGGCCAGGGGATCCGCGCGAGTTCACGACCCGTCGCGCCGTCGAGCTTCACCAAAAACTCGGGTCCGCCCATCACCATCCCTTTTTCGTGGCGGACGATCTCGGCGGGATCCTTCGGACCGGCTTTGCAATAGACCTCGGCTTTGCCGTCTCCATCGAGGTCATACACGACAATCGGCGAATACCAGATGCCGGTCTCGATCCCCGGGCCCATGTCGTAGCGCCACATGAACGTGCCGTCGTGCCGATACGCCTCGAGCTTGTAGGGCTCGGGACTCGGCTTCCAGTAGCCGACACCGAGCACGTAGGGGTCGACGTTAAAGTCCGGGTGTTTGACGAGGTAATCGTATTTCCCGTCACCATCGAGATCGGCGATGCCGACTTTCTGGACCTTGTAGTCGCCCTCCAGTTTGATCCGCACGAACCCGCCGACCTCTGCGCGCTCCGCCGGCGTGACCGAGCCACCATCGGCCGCGCTCGCTTTCGCACCGACCGCTTTGACGGAATACGCGGCCTTCGCGCCCGCGCTGGTCGCGGAGCGATCGACGTAGTTCGTCGAGCCTTTGATTGGCTGCGCGTTTAGTTTGCGCGGGGTTTCAATCGGCGAGTCGTTGCGGTAGACATCGAAACCGACGTCCGCCGGATCGTCGGACAGCAATCGCCAGCCGATGTAAACCTGTCCGTCCTTCGTCGGAAACGCGGCGACGCCACGATCGAGTTTTTCTCCCGCCAAAGCGATGGAGTTGAGAATGATGACGGCGAGGGCGAGTCGAACCGGGGGCATGGATGTGAGAAAGGGCTTGGCACCGCTTGGAGCCGGGGCGGTGCATGCGCATTCATTACCGCGAAAAGCTCCCGCTCAAGATAAGACGTGTGGGCGGTGAGAATCCCTCAGTTGAAGATAACGAGGCCGGCACCCGCTCATCCGAGCAGATGCCGGCCTTGTGGTCACAAGCCGTGTTCTTTGCTCAGAGCCCGGCGCGATAGACGGCGGTAATCTCGGCGGCGGTGAGCACGCGGTTGTAAACGCGCACGTCGTCCAAATAGCCGGCAAACGTGCGGTTCGTCAGGTTGTCGTTGCCGATGCACAGGCTGCCGGCGCTGTCGTCCACGCGCGCGCCGGAACCGTTGATGGTCGTCGCATACGCGACTTCAACGCCGTTGACGTAGATTTTGGCGTTCGTCGCCGTGGCGGACCCCGTCCACGTCACCAGCACGTGATACCACGATCCCGTCGTGATCGCGTTCGTGGCGGAGACGCGTTCGAGATTGGTCGTCGCATAGTCGACGGCGAACCCGATCTGATTCGTGCCGGCGGTGTTCACCCGCCATTTGAACGTGGTCGCGGTCTTGTCGAGAATGCGGCCGAGCACACCTTCACCCATCGAGCCGGCATTGATCCATGCGGAAGCCGTGAGCGCGGCGAGGTTGTCGAGGTTCGCGCCGCTGCCGCAATTCACGATGTCGTCGGCACCGTCAAAGAACAGGCCGTTGCCGATCTTGGCGCCGACGAGCCACCCGGGGGTCGTCGGGCTCGCGCCGAGCGCGCCGGTGTTGCCGGTGCCGGAGGCATCGGCCGTCGTGGTGCCGGGGCACTGCATGAAAGGGTCAGGCCTTGGGGTTTGGGGAGTGGGCGAGTTTTTTGAGCAGCTTTGGATCTGGGTTTCGACTCCACGCTCCGACTTTGCGACTGACTTCGTGCAGATTGCCCATGTGCAGCGTGCTCGCCAACCAGCGATTTGTCGCGGTGGTGCGACTCTTCAAGGCGGAGGCGGCGGCCAGCTTCCAGTCCTCCGATTTGCCCGAGCCGGCCAGATTGGCCGTCTTGCGGCCCAGTTTGCCAAGAACTCGCGCGAGTTCCTCCAGCCAAACCTCCTCGCGGGCTTCCTGCATTTCCGTGGCCAGCCTCGGACCCTGCGCGGTCAGCTCCCGTTGTTCCCGGATCAACTTCTTCGCAAATTCCCGGGTGCCGATGATCCAGCCTTGGGACATCTCGGCAAAACGCTGCTCCTTTTGCGCCGGTTCATCCTCGGCAAGCCATGAAAGGTATTTCACGTAGGCCCGGCGGCCAGCCGGGGAATCCGTCAGTTCTCCTGCGTGGGCGAGGGCCGGACCGGGTTCATACCAGGCCGGGCGGAGCTTGGGCTGCATCAGCCACGTCACACTGCACCAGCGCTGTTCCGGCAACTCCGCCACCGGGCATAATCCGGACCGCATCGGATTAAGGTGGATGTAATGGCACAGCGGTCCCAAGCCACCGTGCGGATCGACGACGAGGCTTTTGTAGCGCCCTTGAAAAAGGTGTCCCCGTTCCTTCCGCAGTTGGTTGAACCGGGTGGCAAAGGTGCCCTGCAGCCATTGCATGCCGTCCACCAGGTTTGCCCGGGGTGTCGAGACCGCGAGATGGTAGTGATTCGACATGATGCACCAGGCGTGCACCCGCCAGCCGGTCCGGCCACAGGCTTCGCCCAGGCACTTCAGGAACGCCGCCTTGGTCTTCTCCGCCCGAAACAAGTCCGCCCGGTAGTTGCCCCGATTCAGGACGTGATACACCCCGCCCTCGGATTCCAAGCGCAATGGTCGGGCCATGGCCCGCAGTTCACCAATTCAGCTCCAGGCGTCAACCCCAAACCCCAAGACCTGACCCTTTCTGGTGATTCTGACCCTTTCTGGTGATTCCAATCTCGCGGGGGAAATCACCGAAGCCTCGACCATGAACATCGCGTTCGTGCGCGATGGCGAAGTGCTGACCCCGCCGCTCAGCGCGGGCATCCTGGCCGGCGTGACCCGCGGCTTCCTGTTACGCGAAGTCGCGGCGCGCGCCAGCGTCGTCGTGCGCGAGACTCCGTTGCGCCCCGAGGACCTGCCCGGATTCTCGGAGGCATTCTTACTCTCCACCACGAAGGATCTCACGCCCATTGCCAGCACAGACGGCCTTGGCTTTCGCGTGGGCGCGGATACCCATACCGCGCGCCTCAACCAGGCATTTGGCGAATTCGGGCGTGACTATGCTGCGGCCCACGCCGAATAGCGGCTGTTGTGAGGCGAACCGCTCTCAAGGTGCTGATGCCGCCTCCCGTGGAACGCGACCGAGCCATGTGATACAAGCGCCGGCGCCTTATTCCGTGGCGAGTTTCAAGTCCCCGGTTGAATCCGGCACTTCGCAAGGAAGTTCGCCGTGATCCGCTGCACGCGCTCGTCGACCCCGTGCGGGCGGCCCAAGTGCGAATAAGGCGGGACCAATCCGGGCGGCTGCGCAAGGCCCATCGACCAGAAGATCGTCGCGGCGTTGAACACCCAGTTGCCCTTCGGGCCGGGATAGACCGTCGCCGCGTAGGAGGAGTGGTCGCCATTGGCCTTGAGCGCCTCGCCGGCCGCGATGACCTCGAGCCCGGGGATTTTTTCGGGATCGCCGTGATGCTCCCAGCCGACGAGGCCAGGGATCAAGTCGCCATTCTTCATTCCGGTGCCTTCGAAAATCCAGTGTGCGGCGTTGGTCACGATCCAGTTGGCCGAGCCGTTGGCGGGCGACATCGTGCGCGCTCCGATGAGCAGCGACTCGGAGGGACCATGTTCCTCCCACGGTTCCTTGTCATTGGCGGCGGAGGCGCCGCCAAACATTCCGCGGCGGTAGATAATCCGATGCGGGCGCCCGTCGGAGTTCTTCTGGTTCAGTGGAATCACGCCGGAGACGCTGTTGCCGCAGAGGAACGCGGCGTTGAGCCCGTTTTTGATCGCGGCCTGCACGTTGCGATACATCTCGAGGCTCCAGTATTCGTCGTGCGCCACCGAGAGGAAGCATTTCACCCGCGCGAGTTCCGCGGCATCGGCGTGGGTGTCGATGTTGGAGACGTAGGTGACGTCATAGCCGTGCTGCTCAAGCCAGTAACACAGCGGATATTCCCAGAGCAGAAATTCGCCCGAGCCCTGCGATAGCGGCTGGCTCACCACCTGAGGATAAAAACCATAGGGACGATCGTAGCTGATCCAAGTCGTGGCGTTCCACGGGCGGTTGGGGGCGTCGGTGTTGTAGAGCGAATAATTGTCCGGCCATTTGTTGTAGGCCTGCCACGTGGTGTCGCTCGTCTGGAACATCAGATCGGCCTTCCGATCGTCGCGCACGACAAAGATGATGTAGCTCTGATAACGGTGGCCGCGGCACGAGAGTTTTCCCACGTAGACGCCGCTGACCCAATCCACGGGGATTTTGATTTCGGTCGTGCGGGCCCAGCGGCACTCGCGCAGGCGGTGCTCGCCGACGGGCGGCGTCGGTTGCGGCGTCACGGGAAACGGTCCGAGCCGCGCCACATGGCGACCGCCCTTGCCGCCATAGTAACCGATCCGATAAAGATCGATCGTGACGTCGGTCGCGGGCTGAGCGCTGAGCATCACATCGATCGTGCCGCCGACGCGCACACTGGTGTGTGAACAATACCCCTCGATCATCTCGGAGCGGAGATCCTGCGTGCGCACGAATGTCAGTTGCCAGTCGGTCGTCCCCGGCTTGCGATTCTCGTTGGCGATGACCGAACTCGACGCCGGAGCCATCTTCTCGACGCCCGCGGCGAGCGGGGCGAGCGCGCCGGCCAATCCGGCGTGCGCGGCAGTCTTGAGCAACGTGCGTCGCGTGAGTTGGCCGGCAGGATTCTGGTTTCGTTTAGGCATGGGGAGAACGAAGAAAGATTTTCATATTAAACGAAACCAACCAGGGACGAATCGTCATTTCGCGAGGCCCGCCTTACGCACCATCGTGTGGAGATCCCAGTCCGCAGGACTGAACGCCTGACGCGTTTCCGGCATCGTGGGATAGCCGCCGACTTGCGCCTCGCTGTCGATGATGCGACCCGTGCGCTCGCGCGTTTGACGGACGATGCGCTGGTCGATGGCGTCGCGGTCCCACGGGCGCGCACCGGCGTTGTTGAGCACAGACTCTTCCACTTGCGAGGCGGGAATAATCTTGAGGTTTGGCGGCCAGTGAACGGGGGTCGATTGCTCGCGGAGCCGGCCGGTCGTTCCGGACGCGGATGCGGTCAGCGGCGCCGGTTTTCCATCGCGATCCAGCACCTCGTTGTCGGCCAGGTGCATGTCGAGATCCCCAATGCCCTCGAGCTGCAGCAGCGACAAGCCCGCGCGCGTGTCGGCGCCATAGCGCATGACGTTGCCGACCAGATCCATCTTGCCGACTTCGAATTTGCGATCGTGCCAGAGGACCTCGGGCAGTCGATAGGCGACCGCTTGCACACCGGGATTGAACATGAAGTTGTTCACCACCGCGACCCAGGTGCCGCCCTTGGCCAGTGGGTGCCGCTGCGAGCAGTTGGCGTAGAGATTGCCGACGATCAGAACGTCGGTGACGTTGTCCATGATGAGCGAGCCTTTGGAGTGTTCGCCGCTGGCGTGTGTGGCGTGGCTAAGGCCTTCGGCGATGATATTGTAGCTGAAGGTGACGCGGTGCGATGTGTTCTGCCGCCACTCTTCCGCGGTCGCGCCGTTGAAACCCTTGCCCGAGGCACTCAGGTTTTCATCGATGGACCAAGATAAGGAGCAATGATCGACGATTACGTCGCGGGCTTCGCTTGAGGTGTCGATGCTGTCCGGCTCCCAACCGCTTTTCTTCGGGTGCCCGGCGATGCCCGGCCGCACTCGGATATGTTGAATGACGACATCGTGCGTGTCGATCGCGAGGCCGCCACGGATAAAGGTGATTCCCGGCGAGGGAGCGGTCTGGCCGGCGATGGTCACGAACGGCTCCTTGATCGAGACGGAAACTTTACGCGATGCGGTCACCGATCCCAAATCGATCACACCGCCGACTTCGAAAACGATGATGCGCGGTCCCTTAGTGTTGAGCGCGGCGATAAACGACCCCGGGCCGGTCGGCGCAAGCGTGGTTACGCGCAGAATTTGGCCGCCCCGGCCACCGGGCGTGGTAGCCGCCCAGCCTAAAGCGCCGGGGAAGGCCAGCTCGGGCGGTTGCGTTAACTCGGCGGCGTGCAAATTGGAGCGCGGCGCGAGCGCGAGCAAAGTCGGGAGGAGAACGAATGGCGTAATACGTTTCATAGGAAAAAGGCAGACCTCACGTATCCTGAGGGTCAAAGTTGCGTGCGCCATGGAGGAAGCTTTGGCGAGTCGATTTTCGCTCCAATTGGAAGTTCGGCATACAGCGACGCTTGGGTGGGACCGCACTTCATCCCGCAAACTCCGGAAACCCCGTGGTCAGGGGTCTTTGCAACGTTGGCGTCCCTTCCGATTCTCGCAGACTTCAAATGCGCTCGCGCGCTCCCGGCCGATGATCATCTCAAGGTCCGATCCGCCACGGTTAGGTGCCGACAACCCGCGGCGTGTCTCGGAACAATGACCGACGGCGGGCGACCGCCTCTTCTCTGCGACAAGTGGACTCAGCCATCGCCGGAAAGGTCGTTCAATTAGGATAGGAGACACAGGGGGTTATCGAGAAAGCGAATGACATCGCGTCGACAAAGCCGGGCTGGACCGACACTCATCTTCACGACCAAAGATCTTCATGAAACTCGTTACTTCGTTCCGCACAAGAGCACGCACCTCCCTGTCCTCGGCGCTGCTAGCCATGATCGCATCGGCTGCCACGCCGGCTCGATCAGCCGAGTCATATTGGTGGAAAGGCAACCTCCACACCCACTCGCTGTGGAGCGATGGCGACGACTATCCCGAGATGATCGCCGACTGGTATAAGCAACGCGGCTATCAGTTTCTCGCGCTGTCGGACCATAATCGGATGCAGGAAGGTCAGCGGTGGCTGGAACTGAAGCCGGCGGTTTCTATCGCCGGCGAAGTTCGTGAGCGCGGCGGAGGCTCGGTGCTGAAAAAATATCTCGAACGGTTCGGTGCCGATTGGGTCGAGCAGCGAGAGGTCGACGGGACAACGCAAGTCCGCCTCAAACCTCTGAACGAATACCGTGCCCTGTTGGAGGAGTCCGGTCATTTCTTGCTGTTGCCGAGCATGGAGGTTACGCACAACCGCGTTCGGTCCGCTGCCGGCGCGGTGACCGGTGCCACCGTCCACATCAACGTCACCAATCTTCGCGATGCCATCAAACCCGTGGAATCGGACGACGCTTTGGAGATCATGCAGCGGACGGTCGATGCCGTCATCGCCCAGCGGGAAAACACCGGCCAGCCCATGTTTCCGCACATCAACCACCCGAATTTTCAGTGGGGTATCACGCCGGAAGAGCTGATGCAGGTGAGAGGCGAGCGCTTTTTTGAGGTTTATAATGGGCACTCTCAAGTGAACAACGACGGCGATGCTAGCCACGCCAGCATGGACCGGATGTGGGACATCATTCTCACGAGGCGGCTGACCGCACTCGGTCTGCCGGTCATGTATGGCATCGCATCGGACGACTCGCACAACTATCATACGTTCGGCGTCGGTCGCACTAACCCGGGACGCGGCTGGGTCATGGTCCGCGCGAAGCGGCTTACCCCAGAGTCAATCATCCACGCGATGGAAGCCGGTGATTTCTACGCTACATCGGGAGTTCTGCTGCAAGATGTGCGACGCGAAAAAAACCAAATCAGCATCACCATCGCGGGGGAGCCTGGCGTCACCTACGTCACGCAGTTCATCGGAACTCGCAAAGGTTACGACCCCCGCAACGAGTCGATTCCGCTTCCGGCGGACACGGCACCGGGCTCTCACCCGCATCGCCGCTACAGTGCTGAACTGGGCGCAACGCTCTCCGAGGGCAAAGGCATCAACCCCTCCTATACTCTCAAGGGCGACGAGATCTACGTGCGCGCGAAGATCGTTTCCTCAAAATCCAAAGAAAATGGAAGTGTGACCGGTGAATTTGAAACAGCGTGGATCCAGCCAATGGTGAACCCGCTGTGATGTGCGTTGACGTTGGCATTGCGCCCCGCCCGTCGCCTGCGATCGCCACGACGCGAATCTGTGCGGTGAAGCGGCTCCAGCCAATTCACGGGCTGAGGTCGACGCTGGAAATCCTCCGCCGCCAATCCAACCACGTTATCCCACGCGGATCGCGGAAAGCGACGCGCCCTCGTGCACACGACGTTGCTGCGCTATAAACGTCGGGGACAGCAGCGAGGATGAAGCACTATCCAAATAAACCGCAACCGACGGATGCCGTTGCACCAGAGAGCCCGGGCACTTCGTCTCGACCGGACCCTCGAGCGAGGCTTTCACCGCGGCCGCTTTGCGCCGATCGGGAACGCAGCAAATCCATCGCGCGGCTCTGAAAAGGCCGCTGCATGTCACGGTGACGGCATCCTGCGGGACGTCCTTCAAGTCGGGGAAATGTCCCTCGCCGACCTGCTGCTGGCGGCATGCTGCATCCAGCGTCACTCGCTTCACAAGCTCCGGGTCCTGAAAATCGGCGATATGGGGATCGTTGAAAGCGATGTGTCCGTTTTCTCCGATACCGACAAACGCCAGGTCAACCGGCGCCGCCTCAAGGAGCTGGTTGTAGTTACCGATCATTGTCTCGATATTCGCAGCGTCCCCTTCGATATAGTGAGTGACTTTCGGCCGAATTTTTTCTGCGAATCGCGTCCTAATCCAGTGGCGAAAGCTAGCGGGGTGGTCAGCCGGTAGTCCCACATATTCGTCCAAATGAAAAGCCTCCACCTGGCTCCAATCGATGCCGGATTCGCGGGAGAGGAAATCGATCATGGCCAACTGCGAGTTCCCCGTGCCGACCATGATGCGGGCACCTCCACGCTCTTTAATGCAGCTTCGAATCGCCACCGCTGCCGCTTTGGCCGCAGCCTCCGCAGTGCGCTCGGGACGGTCGAAAATATGAATGGCAAGGAAAGACGTCTTGGGATCGCGGTTGCTCACAATCGAGATATCAGAGGAACGGCCGGGCGGAGTCGAGCAACATTTCACGACTCTGAGAAAGCTCTCTTAAAGATTTGCCATCGTTCTGTCAGGAATGGGTCTAACCCGAATTCCCATGGATTTCTTGCCAGCTAACCCCTCTCGCGTCAGAGATCGAACGTCGCGGTTAGAATGAACTGCCGCGGATCGACGATGCGGTATCCGCTGATGCGGCCGTTAGGATACGCGCTGATCGGCTGCAGGCGGCCACCCTCTTGTAGGTTGCGAACATTGAGCTGGAACGTCGTCCCCACCTTGTTTGCAAACAGGCGCGTGCGGTATGCGATGAACGCGTCGGCATATAAATGAGCCTTGTCGTAAATCGGTCGGTTGGGATCGAGGTCGGTGATCGTAGCGGGCAGTTGTTGAACCCCGTAATATCCGATGGCGCCCTTGTCTTCCCACCGCAATGCGCCCCCCAGCGTGAGCTGCTTCAAAATCTTGTGCTCCGTGAGCCCGGCCAAACGGTAACTTGTGCTCAAGTTGGCGCGATTGAGAGTGAGCTGGTAAAGCGGGGGGGCAAGTCGGGCCGTTTGAGCTTGGTGGCTGAGGGAGACGGATTGAGTCCCTCTCAGTTCATCTCGCCCCGTGCAACCCGAAGGCGCACCGGACGTAAATACCCCGCTCAAAGTGGCTGGTTTTGAATCGACCCTACCTGGCTGGTTTGACCGACCCCTGAGACCAGTGCTCACGCGCATAGTTCAGATACAGCTGCATCTGTCCGGAGTCGGCGTGAGTCAGTTTACCAATTATCAAATCGATCACGACGAGGCACCGCAACCGCCGGTGAAAGAATACGAGATCCACGCGATACCACTCCTCCCCGATCCGCAGCCGCCGCTGCCGGCCGACGAAGGCGAAGTTGCCGCCGAGTTCGAGTAGGAATTTTTCAAGGTGGTGCAGCAGCGCCTCGCATTGGGTTCGATGAGGGTCAGCGTCTCCCCGGTATTCCCATTTCACGACATCAAGATTACGGTGGACATTAGAAGAAATCTTTCTCCTGCTGGCTTACCGTGCTTATTCCCATGAAAGCCACCGAACTATCACATCTGGGAGAAATATTTCTTACTAAGGAGGATCTCCTTGGGGTTTATCTCTGGTGGGGCGAAATTCTGGCAGCGGACGACAGCGTTTTAGCTGCATTAGGGGTGGGTTGCCGGAAGCGCCCTCGACCTACAGGGAGGCGGAAACTCGTTCTGAAGCGTCAACACCGCCCCGCGGGGCACGGAAATCCCGGCGCTGGGCGCCCGCCCGTTCTCTGGCAAACCTATGAATTCAAATCCTCTCTACCTCTGGCGGTCGATTATCACCATTGCAGGTGCTATCCTTTGGTTTGCGAACATCTCTTTTGCGCAGGTGCTCGCGCCCGATGCGGCAACCCTCGCGAAATACGACCGGAACAAGAACGGCCGGCTCGACCCCGAGGAAATCGCCGCGCGCGATGCCGCGGAAGCGCGTAAAATTCCCGTTGAGACGGCCGCGGCGAGTGAGGAACCCATCGTGATCTCGCCGTTCGAGGTGCGTTCCGAAGGCCGCGGATACTATTCGTCCAACACGATGTCCGGCACGCGGCTGAATTCAAAAGTCGAGGATCTCGCGTCGTCGGTGACGGTGGTGACCAAGGAACAGATGAGCGATTTCGCGTTGCTCGACGTGAACGACGTGTTCCTTTACGAGGCCGGCACGGAGGGCAGCGGGACGTTCACGGACTTCTCGGTGGATCGCAGCGGAAGCCCAGTCGACAACACCCAGCTGAATCCGAACCGGGCCAACCGCGTGCGCGGCGTCGGGTCAGCCAATGTCTCTTTTGGAAATTTCGAGACCAGCGGCCGCGTTCCGATCGATCCGATCAACGTCGATGCAGTTGAGATCAGCCGCGGTCCGAACTCCACCGTCTTCGGACTGGGCAACGCCGCCGGCACGGTGAACATGCAGCCAGCGTCCGCGCACCTCACCAAGGATCGTTCCCAACTGGGCTTCCGGATTGATAGTTTCGACGGCTACCGGAGCAGTCTCGATGTGAATCGCGTCCTGAAACGCGGCGTCCTGGGTGCGCGCGGTAGCGCCGTTTATCAACATGACGGATTTGTGCGCAAGCCTTCCGGTGCCGACAGCCAGCGGCTCAACGGTATGATCAAGTATCAGCCCTTCAAGTATACGACCCTCACCGCCTCCTATTCTTACTACCACATCGAGGGCAACCGCCCTAATACGACGATGCCGCGTGATGCCGTAACGGGGTGGCGGAAGGCGGGCTCTCCGACTTGGGATCCCGTCACCGCCAGCGCGAAGCTCAACGGTGTCCGCGTGCCCGGAACCTTTACCGCGACCGCGCTGCCGGCGTATTTCTCGAACGCGAATTTTCGCACGCTTTCCACCCTGTTTATCGACGAGAAGGGCCTTGGATATTGGGGCCCGAGCCGCACGACGAGTTCAACCACGACGCCAAACAATCCCAACCAGAATGTCACGCTGGTCAACACGGTGCCGGAGCCGATCCGCGCCGCGCAACCGCTGTTCTCCAGCGATCCCACGGTGCCCGGCAAAGACCTTTACGACTGGTCGTCGATCAATCTCGCGGCGGTCAATGAACAAGACGAGACGACCCGAACGACTTATCTCCAGCTCGAACAAATCATTTTCGACACGCCGCGACACATGCTCGCAGTGCAAGCGGGTTACTTCCTCGAGGACTCCAGGCGTTTTACGCGAAACATCATGGGGACAGCGGGAAGTTCCGGTGCAACCGGCTTTCTTCATGTGGATGTGAATGAGCGGATGGTGGACGGCAGCCCCAACCCCTACTTCCTCCGGCCTTTCATCGGAATATTCGGGATCAAGGGAACCGTGAACAGCCCCCTCCGCCGTGAAACGTCGCGCTTGCAACTGGCCTACAAGCTCGATCTTCGCGGAGAGAAGAACCTGCTGCACTGGCTCGGCATGCATCAGTTTTCTGGCTACGGCGAATACAAGGATGTTATTCAGCGCCGCATCGCCTACCGCGACACGATTCTTTCCGGGCATTCCTGGGTTCAGCCCACGCAAGTTGCGGGCGCCATTCCCGGCTTCAGCATGCCAGCCATTTCTGACGGATATTTTCGTTATTACGTCGGCGACAATGTGGGGCAGAACGCCGACCGGGCGCCGACCAAATTTAATCCCGGCCGCTATAATTATCGATGGGGGAACGGCGTCACCGGCGAGTTTGTGAACGAATTAGCTCTGCTCGGGTCTGCCGTGGTGGCGAATGATTCCGGCGGCACCGGCAACACGCGCAATGTGCTCAAGACAGAAGGCGTGGTGCTGCAGAGCCACTTGGTGGGAGGCAGGATTGTGACCACATTTGGGCTGCGTAAGGATCGCAGTTCCAACAAGCGTGGCGCCCTCCCGAAGTTCCTCACCGGCCCGAACGGCCCTGAAATCGATTACGGATCGCTGAACGATTGGTCGAGCGATGACTGGATACTCAACGAGGGTGTGACAAAAACCGCCGGCATTGTCGTAAAGCCGCTCCCTTGGCTGAGCGTGCATGGCAACAAATCGGACAGCTTTCAGCCCGCGTCCTACGCGATAAACCTTCAGTTGCAGCAGGTGCCCGACCCGCAGGGCAAGGGCAAGGACTACGGGTTTTCCTTGAATCTGTTCGGGGGAAAACTTGTCGCGCGCGTCAATCGATACGAGACCACCCAGATTAATTCGCGCGACAGCAGTGCACGGACGCTGGCGCAGCGCGTGCGGGCGTTGGATTTTGACGCCGCTCAGTATCGCGTGTCCCTGCCATTTCTGCTGATCACGAAAGCCCAAGGCTGGGCTACGGCCGAAGCCGCGGCGCGGGGCGTTACACTTACCCCTGCGCAATTGGACGCCCGGGTCTCGGAAATCTGCGGGCTGGCTCAGCGGTATCTCGTCATGAACGCCTCCTTTCCTGGTCCGGCTCACTTCAACACGGCGGAGACGGGCGACGTGGTCGCCCGTGGCACGGAAATCGAACTGAATTTCAATCCGACGATTTTCTGGACGGCCAAGCTGAACGCGACCCAACAGGAGTCAATTGACTCGCGACTCTCTCCCGGCGTGACGAATTGGATCAACGAGCGGATGCCATTCTGGCAACGTATCATCGACCCCGACATAGGCCGCCCTTGGTTCACGGAGCGCTACGGCGGCGCGCAGTCTGCCTCGGAATACCTCGCGGCCCAAGTGACATCACAGGTCAAGATCGCAACGGCGACCGAAGGGAAAAGTCGGCCCCAGGTCCGCCGCTATCGGGCCAACCTGAGCACCAGTTACCGGCTCGCCGGTCTGACAGATCAAGCTCTGGTCAAGCGTTTCTCGGTGGGCGGCGCGTTGCGCTGGGAAGCCAAGAGCGCGATCGGTTACTACGGTGTCGAGCAGTTGCCGGCCATTATCACCGAACTCGATCCCAATCGGCCCATCTACGACAAAGCTCATCTCTCCGCCGACGCCTTTGTGGGTTACCGGACGAGGTTGTGGAAAAACAAGGTCGCGGCGACGTTCCAGTTGAACGTTCGAAACCTCCAGGAGGGCGGCCGACTCCAGGCTATCAGCGCCTATCCGGACGGAACTCCCAATGCCTACCGGATCGTAGATCCGCGACAGTTCATTTTCAGCGCCACCTTCGATCTGTGAAATTGCGTTACGGTGTTCTCCCGGCCCTTCGACCCGGCGATCTTCGTTCTACCGATAGGAAACTGGATCTTGTAGCGCGAAGAACAACGGCAACAAGGCAGGCGGGGCGCGTCATGGCTGATCGTGGCGAGTCGGTGGTGGGTGGTGTGGGTGTGTGTGCCTGCGGAGGAGGTGAGAAGGGGCAGCGCTACGCGAAGCAGAGGCAGGAATTGCG
>JBBRCR010000158.1:0-16014 GCA_038204695.1 Opitutales bacterium
CCCGCGGGGGCGGGGCGCCCTCGTTGTTTATTCGGTTTAGGCTACCCCGCCCCCCCCCCCCGCCGGCCCCCCCCCGCCACTGTCGTCCGTCGTCCGTCGTCCGTCCTCAGTCCTCCGCCGTCCGTCCTCCGTCCTCAGTCCTCCGCCGTCCGCTGCGCCCTCATTTCGAGCGAAAGGTCGGGCTGAGCACGACCTGCTCGAGCAGGTCTCGGAAGCGGTAGTCATCAGCTTTCGCCTTCTCGAGAATCCGATTCACGTTCGGCCGGTCCAGCGGCTCCATCCGGCGCCCGCAGCCGTAACTCAGCAGCCGTTCGGTCAGCATGCGCGCAAACTGCACCTTCCGCTCAACCAGCACCTGCTTGAGTCCCGCGACATCCTGAAAGGCATGGCCGCCAGGCAGCTCGCCGGACGAATCGATCGGCTTGCCTTTCGAATACTGCGTGCGCCAGGCGCCGATCGGATCGAAGTTCTCGAGCGCAAAACCCAGCGGGTCGATCTTGCGGTGGCATTCGTAACACGCGGGATTGTCGCGGTGCCTGCTCAGGATTTCGCGCATGGATTTCGCGCCCCGAATATCCGGATCGATCGGCGGCACATTGTCCGGTGGTGGGGCGGGCGGAGTGCCGAGAATATTCTCCAGCAACCACACGCCGCGGATGACCGGCGATGTCTCGATGCCGTTGGCGCTCACGGTGAGCACGCTGCCCTGGCCGAGCAGCCCGCCTCGCTGGGGCGAGTCGAATTTGATCCGAAGAAATTCATGCCCGCGCGCCGGCTCCACCGCGTTTTCCATGCCGTAGAGGCGGGCCAGCGGACGGTTGGCAAACGTGTAGTCCGCGTCCAGGAAACGGACGATGCTCTCGTTGCGATCAATGAGGTCGCGCGCGAACAGCTGCGTTTCCCGTTTCATCGCCGGTTGGAGATTCTGCGCGTAATACCGCGCAAACTCCCCGCGATCCGGCGCCATGTCTCCGAGGCTGCGGAGGTTCAGCCAGCTATCCAGAAAGCCGTTCACGAACGCATCCGCGCGCGGGTTCGCCAGCAAACGGCGGACTTGCGCCACCAGCACGTCTGCCTTGGGCAATTCTCCGCGGTCGGCCAGCCCGCGCAGTTCCGCATCCGGCAGGGTCGACCAGAGGAAATAGGACAACCGTGAAGCGAGGGCGTGCGCGTTCAGCTCGGCGGCCGTTGCGAACGCGTTCGCCGGCTCGACGAGATACAGGAAGGCGGGCGAGCAGAGCGCCGCCTTGAGCCCGTCCTGCAGCGCTTCATACGGCTGGCGGCCCTGCTGCCGCCGGTTCTCCACCACGGCGACGAGCCGGTCGACTTCATCGCTGCGCGCCGGCCGGCGGTACGCGCGGTCTGCAAACTGGTGGAGAATCTCGCGCGTGCGCCCCGGGGTGAACGGCCGCCCGCCCAGCACCGCCTGCCGGCCGGCCGGCGGCCAGATGGTGAGGAGGGGGCCGCGAATCTCCACTTCATGGATACGGATGTGCGGCAGCTGTCCGTGCCGCATCACGACGACGCGGGCTTCCACGATGCCGGTGGGTGAAATCATCCTGGTGCGGCGCGAGCGGCTGGAGCAGCGACGGCAGGTCGTAGCGCCGGCCCGTTTTCTGCGGGAAAAATTCGGGCTGATAAAAGCCCAGCATGTTGCCGACACACACCATGCGCGTGGGACGCGTCGAGCCGATCGAGGCGCCGGACTTGATGCCGAGTCCCTTGCTCGCGCCGAGGACGCGGCTGGTGAGCGACTCCAGGAGTGGTAACGCCAGCGTGACTCCCGCCGCGCGAAGAAAGTAGCGGCGGTTGATGACAGGGGTAGGGGCGGGCATGGGAATCGGGAGTGGGGACGGGTGGGGTGCGTCACAGGATGCGAATACGTCGCGGATTTCAAATTACTTTTCCGCTGCGGACCCGCAGTTAACCGCGAATGAACGCGAATGAACGCGAATGGGGGGGCGGCGAGGCCGAGCGCGTGCCGCGGCTGCGAGCGCCAGCGGCTGCGCCAGCGAGTGGATCGGGTCTTCTGCGTCTTCCATGTCTCCCCCGTCTTATGCGTCTTCCCACATCCACTCGCTCGGCGCTTATAGCCACAACGCACGGCCCGCCCGTCTTTTTCCTCAGTCCTCAGTCCTCAATCCTCAGTCCTCAATCCTCAATCATCAGTCCTCAGTCCTCAGTCCTCAGTCCTCTGTCCTCTGCCGTCCGCCGCGAGCCGCGCCCATCTCACTCCACCGTCACCGACTTTGCCAGATTGCGCGGCTTGTCGACGTCGCAACCCCGCTCCACCGCGATGTAGTAGCTCAGCAGTTGCACGGGAATCGATGCGACGATCGGCAGCACGGCTTCGTGGCAGTCCGGAATGGTGATCACCTCGTCGGCGAGGCCCGCCGGCAATTCCACGCCTTCCGTGACGATCGCGATGATCGGGCCCTTGCGCGCCTTGATCTCCTGCATGGACGAAATGAGCTTGTTCAGCATTTCACCCTTCGGCGCGAAGAATACGCTGGGGCACTTCTCGCTGATCAGCGCGATCGGACCGTGTTTCATTTCCGCGGCGGGATAACCCTCCGCATGAATGTAGGAGATCTCCTTCAGCTTCAGCGCGCCTTCGAGCGCGATGGGGAAAAGCGACAGCCTCCCGAGGAACAGCATGTCCGTATGATGCGCATAACGGTGCGCGATCGCCTTGATTTTCGGCGCCTCCAGCAACGCCGTGCGCACCAGATCCGGCGCCCCTTTTAGCGCCTGCACGAGTTGCGTGCCACCGGTGAAGCTCATGTCGCGCAGCCGCGCCAGGTACAGCGCCAGCATCGCGCCAATCAGGAGCTGTGACGTGAATGCCTTGGTCGACGCCACGCCGACCTCCGGACCGACGTGCTGGTAAATGCCGCCGTCGGCCTCGCGGGCAATCGTGGACCCGACCACGTTGTTGATCGCGAGTACCTTGTAGCCTTTGCGTTTCGCTTCCCGCATCGCCGCCAGCGTGTCGATGGTCTCGCCCGACTGGCTCATCGCAAAGAACAACGTGCTGTGAAACAGCGGTGTGTTGCGGTAGCGGAACTCCGACGCGTAGTCGCACTCCACCGGAATCCGCGCGAACCGCTCGATCAAATGTTCCGTCACCATGCAGGCATGAAGAGCCGTGCCGCATCCCAGAAACATCAGCCGGTGAATGCTGCGCAACTCGGTCGCGGTGATGTTCAACCCGCCAAAATTCGCCGTGCTGCCGTCTTCGGAGAAACGGCCGCGCATCGCATTTTCGAGCGCGACGGGCTGCTCGAAAATCTCCTTCTCCATGAAGTGCGCATGGGCGCCGATTTCCGCGTCCGTGATCGACCACGTGACGCGGTCCACGACGGGCGACACCGACCCGGACGACAGCGTCGTGATCGAAAAATTGTTGGGCCGGAGATGCGCGATTTCGCCGTCCTTCAGGTAGACGACGTTCTGGGTGCGGCTGATTAACGCAGCCACGTCGCTGGCGACCAGGCATTCGCCGTCGCCAATGCCGAGAATGAGCGGCGAGCCCTTGCGTGCAGTGACCAGTTCACCCGGAGCATCCGTCGCCATGACCACAATGCCATAGGTGCCTTCGGCGTGCCGCAGGGTCTTGCGCACACTCTCCACAAAGCGGCTGTCGCCCTGCGATGCCGCGGGCTCCTTCGCATAGTGATAAGCGATGAGATTGCAGAGCACCTCCGTGTCGGTCTCGGACTTGAACGTGAAGCCTTTCTCCACGAGGAACTGCTTCATCTGGACGTAATTCTCGATCACGCCGTTGTGGATCAACGCGATCTTGCCGTCACTGCTGACATGCGGATGCGCGTTGGCGTCGGTGACGCCGCCATGGGTCGCCCAGCGCGTGTGTCCAATGCCGTGCGTCCCGTTGAGGCGAAGAGGCGCCGCCTCCTTTTCAAGGTTGAGCACGCGCCCGGTCTTTTTCGCGACGACAAAGTCACCTCCCTGCAACACGGCCACGCCGGCCGAGTCGTAGCCGCGATACTCGAGCCGCTTGAGGCCTTCGATGATCAGGGGAACTGCTTTTTGTTTACCGACGTAGCCTACGATACCGCACATGGATGAGGAATGGGTTGAATGGGAAGCGCAGCGTGGGCTGGGCCGCCCGGGGAGTAAGGCAAGAAGCCAAGAAAAGAAAATCAATTTGCACGACATGCGGTCGCGGGTGTTAGCCCGAACGGGATCACGAAGCTGAGTTAACCGCGAATGGACGCTAATAAACGCGAATGGGAAAAACCGGATTCCGATAAGCACGAATGGAGAAACTCGGAGCGTCGTCAGGGTGGCGGTGAGCGCGTGCGATGTCCGTCGATGTGCGTCTCGAGTTCGGGGGTGGCACGGGCGTCCCGCCCGTGAATTGCTCTCCGCCCGCCGTATTGGGGCGTCTCGCCCCGAGTCTGTCGTCGTACTTGCTCCGTCTCCCGCCGCACAGACATCCACTCGCCGCCACTGCATCTGCGGAAATTCTGAATTGGCCGCGTGAATCATGCGCACGAAACGAAGTGGCAAGCCGGATCAATTTCTCACGCGAAGCCGCGAAGCTCGCGAAAAATTAAGCTCGGTGATCAGGCAAATCGCCCACTCACCACGACAGCATTTATCTTATCGCCATCTCACCATGCCGCTCGTCAATGAGCCGCGTCGCCAACTCACCACGCGATCGCGTCCCATCGTGTTGCCTTGATGCCGAGTTCCCCCTTCGCGAGCTGCGCGACTTCGCGTGAACCATGCCTGGCGCGCGCAGCCACGGACATACCGCCATGGCTGCGCCGATCCCGTCCGCTCAAAACTGGCCCTGAATGCCGGCCGTGATCTTCGTGCCTTGCATCAGGTAGACCTGCATCTGATCCGGAATGCTGCGGTAATAACGCTGCGGCTCGTTGAACACATTCGAGGCGTCCAGTTGCAGCGACAGATTGGGCCGCAGCCGGTACGACACGCCCACATTCGTGAGATCCCGATACTTCATATATATGTTTCGCGCCGGCTGGGCTGAGTCGTAGTCGCGCATGTGTTCCGCCGTATAGCTATAAAGGATCCGGGCGCCAAACTTCCGCCAACGCCACGAAAGATTCACGTTGCCCGATGTTGGAATAAAACCCGGCACCTGCATCTTCGTCCGATAACCACCTTCGCCGAAGTCGCCATGCGCATCGATGCGGGTGACATTGCCATTCAGCGCCAGCGTCTTCAACAACCCCGGGAGAAACGTGAACTGCTGGATGAAACTTATTTCCCAACCCTCGGCGATCACGTTGCCGGCGTTCGTCGAGGTCAGGATGCTCAACCCTTCGTACTGGCCGTTGAACCCGTTGTCGGGTCCGCCGCCGACGACCCCTACATTCGAGTCCGGCACGATCAGGTCCTTGATCGTTTTGTGGAACCAGCCGACGCTGATACTGCCCGACGGCTCAAAATAGTATTCAAGGGTGAGGTCCCAGTTTCTCGCCGTCTGCGGCAGCAGGTTGGGATTGCCGTTCGCCAGCGTTTGATTCGTTTCGTTGACCGTTTCCGTGGGCAGCATGTCCGCCATGGAAGGACGGCCGAAGCTCGTCGACCAGCTGACGCGGCCCTTCAGGTTCGGCGTGAAGTTTCTATAGAGGTGAATGCTCGGGAAATACTTCGTATATTGGCCGGCCCGCACCCGGTAATTGTCCTCGTAGTTGCGAAGCGCGGTGCCAGCAGGATCGGCCGTCTGCTCGGCCGCGGTGCTCGCCACGCGCTCCCGGACATACGACTCGGCCACCGAATTCGTGCGTTCTCCGCGAACGCCGCCCAGAAAACCATTATTGCCGAATTTGCCCTGCGTCATCACATACGCAGCGGTCACCGTTTCCTGCACGCGCGAGTTGCCGGTGAATTTGATTTGCTCGTGATAATACTGGTCCTCGCGCCAGAGCGACGGGTCCTTTGGCTGGCCGTTCTGGACGAATTGAGCGGCCTCCCACACCGGGATGTCACGACCTGTCTTCACCTTGTCGTACAGGAGAATCGAGGGATCGTTGGGCAGCGCGTCCCGGCCAATGTAACTCCAGCGGCGACGGTTTTGCCAGATGCTCGACGTCTGCTCGCGCGCCTGGCCGCCGGTCTTGAGGAAGGCGGTGAAAGATTCGATCGGCAGCCGGTATTTGAAGTTGCCGCGAATGTCGCGCACGCGGTGCTGCTGAAGATCGCCGGCGTTGGAAACGAGCCCGTTTTGAGTTGGCCGGAAATTCGCGGGGTTCGTAAAATCCAAGCCGCCGTTCTGGATGAAACGCGGATAAAGATCCGACTCCGTGCGGTCGAGAATCCAACCCACGCCGCGTTCTCCGTTTGGTCCCACAATCGTGTTCGTGGGCGTACCCGGCAAACCGTTCGGCGCGATGACGGGAATGCCGCCGATACGGTTCGTCAGCGTACCCTCGTTGCCCAGCGTGCGGTAGCGCGTCAGACTGTAGAGGGCGGCCCAGTCCACTTCCGCTTTCCCGTGGGCCAGCGTGTGCTCGCCGCCCATGTCGGCATGCCGCAACCGTTGATTGCGATTGATCATTTCCGCGAGCACATCGATCGCCGCGGTTGGCGTGGTGGCGGGAGTGGCGGTGGACCCCGGGTTGTTGGCGCGGACCACGGTGATGCGCTCGGTGAAAGCACCGGGCACGATTCCGCTCGTGGCACTCGGATTGGTCGTCTGGCTGCCGGCGAACGCGCGCGTTTGATAGCGGCGGCGCATCGGCTCGGGCGCATCGTTGACGATGAGATTCAAGCGGAGCAGCGAGTTCACCGAGGGGCGGTAATCCCACTTGGTATTCACGCTCATTTGCTTCCGGTTGTTGTAATTGTCCTGGGTGCGATAATCCCAGAGGAAAGCCGGCACGTTCGTCGTGCGTTGATAATCGCGCGTGGTGCGGAAGAAACCGAAGGCGTTTTCGCTGTAAAACGCATTCACGGAAACCGCGAGGTTCTCCTCGCTGCTGCCGAATACGCTGAATTTTTCCTGGTACGATCCGTTGAACAGCGGATGCGTCCGGTGCTCTTCCCGGAGCGGAATCTGTTCGGTGAACGACGCCGCGTGCGAAGCCGACAGCGTGTAACTGATCCGCCGCTTCTCGCGCATCTTGAGCGGAGAGCGCGTCTTGAAATTGACCGTGCCGCCGAGCGAGTCCGCGCCTTTGTCCGGGGTGTGCCCCTTGATCACTTCGAGTGCTTCGAACATGGCGCCGGTAAACGCGGTCATCCGCGTGGTGCGGTCGCGCGCGCTGAAGCTCGACATCAATCCGCCGTCGATGGTGATGGTGCTCATGCCGGCGCCCATGCCGCGCACGCTGACGACTTCCACGACCTCGTCACCCGGATTGCCGAAGGTGACGCCAGGAAGCCGCACGGCGAGCTCGGTGGCGTTGAGGTTCGGCAGATTACCGTACGCGTCCATCGAGACGACGTTCTTGAGGTTTTCCGCGTTGCGCTGAGCGGTAATCGCCGCGGCCATGCCCTCTTTTTCTCCGGCGACCCGGAACGCATCCATCTGGTAAATCGTGCTCGCCAGATCGAAGTCGCGCGTGACGCGCTGCCCGGAGGCGACCGTTACGGTGGCGCGCTTCGCCTCCAGTCCGGTGTAGGTGGCGACGAGCTCGTGAGTGCCAGCGGGAACGGCGCTCAGGATGAAGCGGCCCGTGGTGTCGACGAGTGCGCTGAGTCCGAGTTGCGGCAACTCGATCTTGGCGCCCTCGAGCAGATTGCCCGTGGTCGCGTCGCTGACGGTCCCTATAACTATTCCAGTGCCACCCGTCTCGGCCGCACGAGCGACGCTGGAAAGCAGCAGGACGCAGCTGATCACGGCGTGGACAAGGCGAGCAGTCAGCGGAATGCGTGAAGGACGGACAGACATGATTGGTATTCTCCCAGGGCCGACAGGTTGTGTGTGCAGACGAGAGCCGGTCACAGCGCCTCGTTCGCGCGCGAGATTTGAAAACCGCGAAGCGGACGTCGAGCCTCGTTCATGGGTGTACGCGGATAGCGGTGGAAATCACCGTGGCTATAAGCACCAGCGAGTGGATGGCTGCGGAGGGGCGACTTTCCAGTCGCCCGTGACCGGTCAGCCGAAGGTGATGCGGCGGCAGGAAAGCCGCCGATCCGACGGAGAAGCCAGCGATCCGATAAGAGAGCGATGTCGTTCGCGGCGGGTTCGTTTGTGTGGCTGCTATAATGCTCGCAGCCACGGATCGCGGCGGATCGCCACGGATCGGCGGATCGCCACACGAAATGCAGTCACGATGCCAGCAATGGCGGATCGGCGGATCCCCGCGGATCGGCGAATCGTCAGGCGATGGAAATCCCATCACGCCGGCGCGGGCTGACCAGCGCCGGCTCCGCAACGAAACCTCAGAACCTCCCGCTCACGCCGGCGGTCACGTTGATGCCCGGCACGATTGCGCTCTGCAGACGATCGCTGAAGCCGCGGTAGAAGCGTTGCTCCGCCTGGAACAGGTTCTGCACGTCGATGGAGAACGAAAGCGTCGGGCGGAATTGATACGCAATACCTGCGTTCACGGTCGTCCGGTCTTCGCGATAGAGGTTGAGCGGAGGATTCGCGATGTTGAGCGTATCAAGATAGCGGCCGGTATAGTTCGCGCGCACGTTGGAACTGAAGCGGCGGTACCGCCAGCTCATGCCGATGTTGCCGGTGCGCGGGACGAAGTCGGGAACAGGGGTGGTCGCCGCGTCCGCCCCGCGGCCCCAATCGCCATGCGTTTCGAGATACGTGTAGTTCGCGAAGACGCCAAGGCCCTCCAATATGCCCGGCAGCGAGGTGAGCTGCTGCTGGTAACTTAACTCCCAGCCCTGGATGGTGGCTGTTCCGAGATTGCTGCGGCCTTGCAGCGTGAAGCCCGCGTATTCGCCGTTGAACCCATTGTCCTGGTTCGGCCCGACGGTGCCGAACGGAACGTTGTTCTGGAAGAAGTCCTCGATTTTCTTGTGAAACCAGCCGACGGACACGCTGCCGACCGGCTCGAAATAATACTCGAGTGAGGCGTCCCAGTTTTCCGCCGTCTGCGGCTTGAGATCCGGGTTGTTGATCGTGACCGTCATGTTCGGTTCGCTGATCGTCTCGTTCGGCATCAGGTTGCTCAGCGGCGGCCGGCCGAAGCTGGTGGACCAGCTCAAGCGGGCCTTGAGGTTTTGCGAGAGGTCATGCGTCAGGTGAACGCTCGGAAACAGCTTGTTATAACTGCCCGAAAGATCCCGGCGCGTGTTGGCATAGTCGCGCTGCGCCGCGCCCACCGGATCGGCCGCTTGGTCCGCCGCGCTGCTGGGGAAGCGCTGGCGAACCCAGCCCCAGCTATCGTCCTCGGTTTTCTCCCCGCGGACGCCGGCCAGAAAACCGGTGTTCCCGATTTTGCCCTGCGTCATGATGTAGGCGGCGCCGACCGTCTCCGTCACCCCGCGTGTGCCGGTGAATGCCGACATTTCATGGAAGTACACGTCCTCCCGCCACAGCGCAGAGTCGACCGGCGTCCGATCGCGAGCGATTGCGTTCGAGTTCCAGGCGGGGATTTGCAGCCCGCTGCGCTCGTTGGCCGTGCGGATGGTGGGATCAGTCGGGAGCTGGCCGGAATTCGTCCCCGTGAAAATATAGCGTCGGTTCTTGTTGCCGTTGTCTGCCTTTTCCTCGCGCCAGCGGACTCCAGTTTTCAAATACGCCGTGACGTCGGTCGGCAGCTTGTAACGCACGTTGCCGCGAAGTTCGCGGATCCGATGCAGGTTGGTGGTGTCGTTGAAGCCGTAGCTGTTCGGCCGGTAGCTCGCCGGATTGGTGATGTCGGGCCCCGCGGTCTGCGTGAAGCGCGGATAGATTGGATCGGTGCGATCCAGGCTCCAACCCACGCCGGTCGCGCGATTGACGAGCACGCCGCCGCCGCCGCCGCCGCCGTGAATCGTGTCGATGCTCGTGACGGCGTTGTAGTCGACATCGAACGGGCCCCAGGTGTGCTCGGCGCCGAAATCGATGTGCCGCTGGCGGTGGAAGAAATTGGACATCTGTGACGTGATGTCGATCGTCGAGGCAGCGACCGGCCGCACTTGCGTGATGATGCCGGTGAACTCCCCGGGAATGACGCCGCTGTTGGTCGCGTTCGGCACGGTATTCTGGTTGCCGGTGAACGCGCGGAAAAAGTAGCGCAGCCGGAAGCGCTCCATCGCGTCGTTGTAGATAAGGTTGAGCGAGAGCTTGGTCTTGGGCGACACCCGGAAATCGAACTTCGTGTTAATGCTCGATTGCTTGCGGTTGTTGTAGTTGTCCTCGGTCTGGTAATTCCAGACATACGCGGGATTATTCGCCGTGTTCTGCCGCGCCCTTGTCGGGCGTTTGGCCTTTGGTGAGTTCGAGCGAATCGAACATCGATCCCGTGATGGTATGCATGCGCGTTGCGCGACCGGCGCCGCCCTGGCTGGCCATCAGCGCGCCGTCGATCGTGATCGTGTTCAAGCCCGGGCCCATGCCGCGGATGCTGAATCCGACGATGTTGCCTTCGTCGCTCAGATCACCGGCGACCCCGGGCAGCAGCACGGCGAGTTCGCTGGCGTTCATGTTCGGGAGATTTCCGTAGGCGTCGATCGCGACGACGTTCTTCACGTTCGGTGCATTGCGCTGGGCCGTGAGGGCGGCGGCGTTGCCCTCGCGCTCGCCGGTGACTTGAAACGCGTCGAGCTTATAGACCCCGCTGGTCAGATCGAAATTGTTAATGACACGCTGGCCGGCCGAGATGGTCACAGATTGGCGCACAGGATCGAGGCCGGTATACGAAGCGACGACCTCGTAGGTGCCCGGCGGGAGGCTCGCCAGGACATAGCGCCCGGTGTTGTCGGTAAGGGCGGTGCGGCGGAGTTGGGGCAACTCGATAACGGCGCCTTCGAGCAGGTTGCCGGTCGCCACATTGCTGACGCTACCGGAAATGACCCCAGTGGCCCCAGCAGGGGCAACCTGGGCTTGGACGTCGAGCAGGCCCAACGGGGTGACGAATAACAGCGCTGGCAGGAGCGCGGGTGGGAGGCGTTTCGCCCAGTGGGAACCAAAACGCACGTTCACGGGGTTTGTGTTCATGGTCGGGAAAAGCGTCAGACGCGTCGAAAGGACGCCGGCACGAGTGAATAAGCGTCGTGCTCAAGCAGGGAGTTTTTGCACAGGATCAGTTCTGAAGCCAGCAGCCGGAGCAGTTTTTCCCCTGATAAAAATGTCAGTATATTAACTTTATCTACGAACGGCTTGCTGCAAAGGATGAGTGACGACACGATATTCCCCGGTCCACCCACCCGAAAATTCCACCGCCCGGTCTTCTCCACATGTCGCATCCACTCTCATTGCGCCCCATCATTGTGATCGATGATGAACCCGATGACTTGTTTTTCATCCGCCGGTTAATCGACAAGGGAGGCGTGCAAAATCCGGTGGTCACGTTTCTCGATAGCGACGATGTCATGACCTTTCTCGGCGCGATCCAGATTATCCTGCGGAAGGTGCCGGAGTTCACGCCGTGTGTGCTGTTCACGGATCTGAAGATGCCGAAGATCGACGGGTTTGAACTCGTGAAATGGGTGCGACAGCAACGCGAATTCGACGGGCTCACCGTGGTGACGATGTCGAGTTCCGATGATCCGAAAGATGTGGACCTCGCCAAGGCACTCGGTGCTGACCGCTACCTTTTGAAGTACCCCGGCCCGGATGCGCTCGCGGAGCTCATCAGCGAGGCTTCGCAACACCGGGTGCCACCGGCAGTGGACGAGGAAACAAAGGCTTAACCGGGAAACCGGGGGCGCACGCGAACGGTGAAACTTACCGCTGTGCGCGCAGATCCGGCGCGAATTTCCGCACCGATTCAATCTGCTGCGAGCCGGCGCATGCGAAGCCGCGAAGCTCGCGAAGGGAAACTCAGCGTTGGCCTCCGTGCGCTCTCCTGACTCTCTCTGAGCTGAATGGCTTCGCGAGCTTCGCGGCTTCGCGTGCGAAATATCTGGGACGTGGTTGAGGCTTTCGCTTCCACTCTCCCGTTCGACAAGATAGGGCCCAAAGCCGCGGCCGATGGGCTGGCGCCTCAGAATTTCAGTTTCAAGACGCGCTGCGCGTTATCATGGAAAATCTTCCGCTGCGCGTGTAGATCCGGCGCGAACTTCCGCACCGATTCAATCTGCTGCGAGCCTGAGCACGCGGCGCCACGACCGACCGGATCCGAGCAATCACTTCCGTACAACAGCTTGTCCTGGTGCCGCGCGAAGAACCACCGCGCATGCTCTTCGTCCCGGATGAATGCGCGGTAGCCCGAACCGGCGGATAAATCGCCATACATGTTGGGATAATCGGCCAGCAGTTGGTCGGTCAGCCCGCCCCGCTGCACCGGGCCGGTGGGATAAAGCACCTTTTCATCGTAGTTCCGGGAAATGTGTCCCCACCACGTCTGCGCGTGGGCGATGAAGTTAACTTTTGGATACTTGGTCAGCACCGCCGGCATCCGCTCGATGTGATGGTTGTAGCTGCCCTGCTGGAAGTGCATCAGCACCGGCACATCGAATTCCTCGGCCAGTCTGGCGATCCGGTCCAACGCCGCCGAGTCGCAATCGACGTTGAACTTCTGCTCGCCAATCCCGATCGCGCCGGCCTTCAACTGCCGCCGGATGGCCTCGACCGCATCGGCTTGATCGGTGACTTCGTTCGCAAACCAACGAAAGCGATGGGGAAATTTTTGCGCCAGCGCCTGGGTCTCGGGGTAGGGATTGACGCCCGCGGCGAGCCCGAAACGTGAACCCGCGGGCAGCAGGACGGTGAGGGCGATGCCCATTGCGTCCTGGTGCGCCATGAGTTGTTCGGCCGTTCGGCCGCTGTAGGGCACATGCTGGTGGATATCGATGATCGGGACGCCGGCCGTCTGCGCTGCCGCAGCGGGGAGCGGCGAGCGTCCGAGTGCGGTGGCGGCAAGAAGCGTCGCGCTGGCGCCGATAAAATCACGTCGCGAACAGTGCGGTGGAAGCGTGCGCGGATCGGCGGGCGTCGAAGGGGTCATGGCGAAAGGGCGTGACGGTATCTTTGACGCGGGCGTCGCGATGTCACCCCGTTTGTGCGTTGTGGCGTGGACTAAAACGGAGTGCGGTCGATGAGAATGGCTCCGCTTCAGTCGATGTGCAGGCGAGTCCGGCGTGGCACGGGCGTCCCGCCCATGTTTTCTTGTATCGTTGTAGACAGCACCGAGGGGCGTACCGCCCCGAATTCATGGCGCTTTCAATCACATCGGGCGGATGCCTTTCAAAGCTTACGTATCCGTGCACTCGGATCGGGACGCCCCAAACAATTAATGCGAACGGCCGTCATGGGCGAGACGCCCATGCCACACCAGACCGGCCGGCTTCGCCGCAGGATTGCATCGCTCACGAGCATCGTGGAACTTTGCCGGCATGACGCGACGCGAAGCCCTGGCCGCCCTGACCGCCTCCCTGTTGGTGATGACAAGAGGGCGCGCGGTGCCGGCGGCCGGCGCTGTTTTCGCCGGACTCACCGGATCGGTCGGCGCGAAACCCGACGCGCGCCGGATGAAGACGCTGCGCATCGAACAACCCGGCGTGTATGAAAACCTGCTCATTGACGGCGAATGGGGCACGGAGGATCTGGTCCGGATCCGCGCGGACAACGTCGTGCTGCGAAACTGCACCCTTCGCCACAGCCGGCGCGATGGCGTGGAGGTGTATGGCCGCAATGTCCGGCTCGAGAACTGCCATATTCACCACCTGCTCAACGGTACGTTTCGGGCGGACAAGAACCTCGATGCGCACGGCATCACCGGCCGGCCACTCAACCTCACGGTGCGCAACTGCGAGATCTCCCACGTGAGTGGCGATGCGCTGCAGTTCGATCCATCGCGCCGAGATGAGCCGTATCCATGGGACAATGTCCTGGTCGAGAACTGCTTTCTCTGGACCGGTCCGCTGGAGCGCGATTACGCCGATTACAAGCGCGGGGAGACACCGGGGGAAAACGCGTTCGACAGCAAGACCACGACGAAAGAACCGCGCGGCTCCCGGGTCACGCTGCGTCGCTGCCTGATGAAAGGATGGGGCCACGGCGCGATCGGCAACGGGGCCGCGCTCAACCTGAAGGAGCGGGTGCAGGCCGTGGTCGACGAATGTGTGTTCGTCGATAACGACATTGCGTTTCGGTGTCGGGGCACTTTGGGCAGCGCGTGGGTGACGGTGCGGAACTGCACCGTTTATCGCACCGCGCGCGTGTTCCGCCTCGAGGCTGAGGTGCAGAACGTGAAAATCTTCCACCTCGCGACGGGCGACGGCATTGGTCAGCTGTATGATCGCGCGCCTGGTCCGGGCAAAGGTTTCGAGGAATTTGGCTCGCGAGCGGCGCCGCCGCTGCCGGCCGGGCCCTGGAGCCGGCTGGCGGTAGGCGAGGTGATTCCACCGGGTTCGCCGCCATCCTCCGCGGACAACCGACTGCCGACCGCGCTGGCCACCGGCTGGAACGGCCAGCCATGATCGTTCCTGGGCACGCATCGGGCCGGCGTGATCTGAAAATGCACGGCACGCGTGCGCTGCTACGTCGAAGAACCGTGACGTCGCGCCTGCAAGGCGCTATCGACCCACTCCTCCCCCGCTTATATGAAACGAATCCTCCCATCGTTCCTCGCTCTGTGGTCATCCGCCGTGCTCCCCGCCGCCGACTTCCAAATGACAAATGCCGCTGAGTTCCGGAAGTGCGTTCCGGCCGACGCCAAGGTTACGAAACTCGCCGGTGATTTCGGGTTCACCGAGGGCCCGACCTGGTTGAAGTCCGAACGCGTGCTCGTTTTCAGCGACATCCCGCAAGACGAGTTGAAGCGATGGACGGCGGCGGGTGGGGTCAGTGTTTATCGGAAGCCGAGCCATAACGCCAACGGCAACACGACCGACCCGCAGGGCCGGCTGTTGACCTGCGAACACACGGGTCGCCGCGTGGCCCTCCAGGAAAAAGGCGGGCAGGTCAAGACGCTCGTCGACCGGTTCGAGGGCAAAAAACTCAACTCGCCAAATGATGTCGTGGTGAAGGCCGACGGCACAATTTGGTTCACGGATCCCGAGTACGGACTGAAAACCAATCCGCAGACCAAGCAGAAGGAAGGAAAGGAACAGCCGGGCAATTATGTGTACCGCCACGATCCGAAGACCGGCCGAACCACGGCGGTGGTGAAGGATTTCGTCCAGCCCAACGGGCTCGCATTTTCGCCCGACGAACGGAAACTCTACATCGCGGATTCCGGCACGCCGAAGCATATTCGCGCGTTCGAGGTGAAAGCGGATGGCACGCTGAGTGGCGGCCAGGTGCTCTGCAAGATCGACCAGGGCGCGCCGGACGGCATTCGCGTGGACCGCGATGGCCGCATCTGGTCCAGCGCGGGCGACGGCGTGCAGATCTTTGCGCCGGATGGCAGCTTGATCGGCAAGATTCCCGTGCCCGAGGCGCCGGCCAATCTGTGCTTCGGCGGCGACGATGGCCGCACACTATTTATCACCGCCCGGAAATCGCTCTACTCGATCAAGGTGGCGGTCGCGGGAGCGGGCCGATAGTTGAAACGTGGATACGCCGTAGCCGCGAAAACCCAATTGCTGCGAGCTGCGTAGCTGCGAGCGCCAGCGAGTGGACAGACCACTCACTCGCTCGAGCTCACTCACGGGCCGCGCACGACCACGTCATCTTGCCAAAACCTCCCGTGAAATACGCGTTCCGTTTTCGTCACTACCGGCTCCCCTTTCGGGCGCCGGTGCGAACCGCGCACGGACTCTGGACCGATCGCCAGGGCATCGTCGTGCGGCTCGAAAACGAGGCGGGCCACGCCGGCTATGGCGAATGCGCACCGCTGCCGGAATTCGGGACCGAAACGGTCGATGAGGATCTCGCGGCTTGCCGGGAGTTGGACGGGATCACTGATGACGAGCGGTTGGCGGCATTGCCCGACGCGCTGGGTTGTCTGCGGCATGCCGTGGCCA
>JBBRCR010000159.1:0-16012 GCA_038204695.1 Opitutales bacterium
TTGTGTCTTAGTGTGGGCGTGGGGGGTTTTGGTTGTCTGTGGTGCCGCACCCTCGCCGCCCGGTCGCGCCTCCCCCCCCCCCACGGCTCCTGTTGAACCAGCCCGGGAATGAAGCGTCCGCTATATGCGGATTGTATATAACGCGGGACGGCGGACGAAACGACGTTGCGCCAGAGCGCGGTGCCGCAGGGGAGAAAGCGTGGAGCAATCGAGCGGCGGCAGCGGCCCGCCAGATGAGGCAGCAATGCGGTTGAGGTGGCGCCACGCGGCAGGACGGCGACGCTCCGCTGCGTCTTGTCAAGTCTACCGCTCCGGGGGCGGAGCCATGGCGCCGCGCCGCTAGCTCTGCGCTTGCCCCACAATTCTGGCCAAGCACGTCGGCATTCGGACCGGAGCGGCGGCTTTCCTGCCGCCGAAGTACGTTCGGTCGACCGGTCTCGGGCGACTGGAAAGTCGCCCTTCCGGTCAACCGCGCCCTTGGCGCGACGCCATACGCGATGGCGAATTTGTGGGCAAAGGGCAGCGCCAGCTAACCCTGCTTGCGCAGGTAAACCGCGATGTTCTCGAATTTCGTGCCGCGAATCTCGAGCGAACGGATCGTGCCGGGAAACTCTGCCGCGGTCTTGAGCCAGTCTGCCTGGCCTTCATATTGCGAGGTGTCGCCCACGGTTTCACCTGTGGCGCCGTTTGCGACCGGCAGCAGTTTAAGCGGCCGGCGTTCCGCGCCAACAATCGCGATCAGCTCGATCGCCGGGGCCGCCGTCCGGACGAAATTCTCCGCGTGACCATCGAGCACGTAGGCGGTGAGTTTGCCGGCGACGGGATCGCGCACCAGTTCCAGGTTGAAGGCGTGTTCGCCGATTTCGATCAACGTGCCGCCGTGCGGCGCCTGGTGGGAATGTCCACCCGCCGCCGAAGCGGCCGGCTGGTCGATGCGCTTGCACCCGGCGGAAACAGCCAACGCGGTCAGGAGCAATGTGACTAGAAAAACGCCGTTCATGGGCAGACTCTTGAGCGGCGGTCGCGCGGCTGGCGAGCGAAAGTGCAGCCAGGAACGCGCGGTGTCGGGGCGCGCGCGCCCACGCCGGCGCTGGGCGCAGTATCCAGGTTTTCTCGTAATGGAGCGTGCGTCAGGCGCGTTGGGTCGTCTTCACTGATCCGCGTTCATGAACGTGTCTGCGATCGTTTCCGTCATTCTGCCACTCGTGGTCTTCGCTGCGCTGCGGCCATCGCTCAACGCGGCTTCTGGTGTGAAGCCCAATGTCATCGTTATCCTCGCCGATGATCAGGGCTACGCGGATCTGTCGGCGCAGGGCGTGCACCCCGACGTGAAAACGCCGCACCTCGATCGACTCGCGCAGGAGGGCGTGCGCATGACGGCCGGCTACATCACGGCTCCGCAGTGCAGCCCCTCGCGCGCTGGACTGATCACCGGCCGTTACCAGCAGCGATTCGGTTTCGACACGATTCCCGATTGTCCGCTGCCGCTTGAGGAGAACACGATCGCGGAGCGGTTGCGGCCGGCGGGTTATGTCAGCGGGCACGTCGGCAAGTGGCACCTCGAGCCCAATGCGTTCAGCACGCGCTGGATCAACGAGCACATGCCGGGAGCGGCGAAGGATGAGCGGAATCGGGTGAACATTCCTGAACACCTGCGGCGCGCCTATTCTCCGCTCGCGCAGGGATTCCAGGAATGTTCCGTGGGTCGGCGAAAAGGGAATGTTGAGCGAAGGTGGCATCCGGGTGCCGTTTATCCTGCGATGGAAGGGCGTGCTGCCGGCCGGCAAGGTGTACCCGCATCCGGTGAGCTCGCTCGATTTCGCGGCCACCGCAGCGGCGATGGCCGGGCTGCCGGCGGATTCCCGCTTGGACGGCGTCGATCTCGTGCCGTTTCTGACCGGGCGTAAATCCGGTGCGCCGCACGACGCACTTTTCTGGCGTTTCTGGAATCAGGCGGCGGTGCGCGCCGGCCAGTGGAAGTACCTGAAACTGGGCGACGGCGCGGAATACTTGTTCGACCTGGAAAGCGATCAGCACGAGAAGAAAAATCTGCTCACGGCCAACCCCGAGGTGGCGCGACAACTCGCGCAGAAGCTCGCCCGTTGGACTGCACAGCTACAGCCCGCGGGGATCCCCAACAAGCCGCTCAACCGGCAGGAAAGCCAATGGTATGAATATTATTTTGGTCTGCGCCCGACCGCCGGGCCAGCGGGAACCAAGCGCCGGTGAGCGCGCGAAAATACGCAGCACATTGACGTCCCGCCCGACGCGGCAAACCTCTCGGGTGTCCGGCCCGCGGAAACGTTGTTCGTTTCATTTTGCGTGTCCCGCCCCAGTACGCGCACGCGCCGCACCGGCTGCCGTTCGCTTTCGATTTTTCCAGGGACCGCGAGCATTGGTATCCACAAGGTGGATTGCGCGACGCTGGCTGGCCGATCGAGGGCGCCCTGCGGCTGGCCTTGGTCGGCATCCAGGGGCCGCCGCGCACGTTGTAGATGGTTTCACCGTGACGCTCGAGCCACGCGCCCATTTCGGCGAGGCGTTGCACCTGGGCGGGTTCGATTTCGCCCGCGGGCGTCGGTCCGGCGTTGAAGAGCAGGGGCGTCGCCCTCGCCTTTTCGAGTGTTGGGCGCCGTTCCGCGGCCGAGGGGCATCAATGACTACTTTCCCGCCGCGGCGTTCGCGCGCGAGCTGGGTTGGGCCCGTTGCTCCGCGAGGAGCTGCGCCAGACGCCGGGCCACCTCGGGTTGCTGCGCGCGCACATTGTTCTTTTCGCCCGGATCTGTCCGCAGGTTGTACAGCTGCGGCTGATACTCCTCCGCGGTCGCCTTCAAGGCCTTCGGCTGGACCTTCGGGTGCGGCTTGCCTTCGATGAACTTCCATTCCCCGTCGCGGAGCGCGAAGTTGCCCTTGGCACTGTGGCCGATCAGCGACGCGCGCGAGGGCTTCGTCGTTCGACCCAGCAATTGCGGCAGGAAACTCACACTGTCCTCGCCGCCGTCCGAGAGGGCAGACAATGGCTGCCCCATCAATTCCGCCACCGTGGCAAACACATCGACCAGGCTGACCATCTCCGGGCGGACAGTGCCTGCCTTCAACCGGGCTGGCCAGCGCACCACGAACGGCACGCGGAAGCCACCTTCGTACACGCTGTGTTTCCGCCCCCGCCAGTCGCCGTTCATCTTCAAACCCGCTTCCTGCGCCTTGAAAATCGAGGCGTTGCGCTCGACTCCGGCCGGCACGACAAGCCCACCGTTGTCACTGGTGAACAAAACGAGCGTGTTCTCCGCGACGCCGTTTTTCTCCAGCGCCGCGATCACGCGTCCGACGAACCGGTCGAGATCGTGGACAAAGTCGCCGAACGGCCCGGCCGCACTGGTGCCACTCACGGCTTTCGCGGGCCACACGGGCTCGTGCACGGCGGTTGGCGTGAGGTAGGCGAAGAACGGCACTCCCGCCGGCACTATTTCCAGCCAGGCCACCGCGCGGTTGCCCAACTCGGTCATGGCTTCGGGCTCGTCGCGTTGCGGGGCGTCGAGTCCGATATAGGGCGGGCCGTAGTGGGTCTTGCGTCCGTCAGGTGCAAGCGTCGCGGAACGCAGCCCCCGGACGCGATCATTCTCCACATACACGCCGGTCATGTCGCCGTTGTTCTGCGGCACGCCAAAGTGATAGTCGAAGCCGACGGTCAGGGGGCCGGGCAACAGCACTCCGGTGTAATCGGTGCGCGGTTTGTCCCCGTATCCAAGATGCCACTTCCCGATCGCGGCGGTCCGATAGCCGCGGCTCTGCAGAAGGCTCGCGAGCGTCGGCCGTCCAGGCTCAATCAAGAGCGGATCGAAGACTCCGCTCACCTCGTATTGCAGACGCGTGCGCCAGCAATAGCGGCCGGTCAACAGTCCATAACGCGTGGGCGTGCACACGGACGAAGGCGTGTTCGCATCCGTAAAGCGCACGCCTTCGCGCGCGAGCCGGTCGATGTGCGGCGTGCGCACCAGCTTCGGCTCCGCGCCGTAGCAGCCCACGCTTCCGTAGCCAAGATCGTCGGCGAGGATGATGACGATGTTGGGCGTCGCTGCCGTCGCGGCCGCCGCAAGCGCCGGCCCGGGCGCCGCTGCCATGATCAGAAATGGGATGAGAAAGTGATGTATGTTCATGGATTGAACCGGCCGCCGCATCGCCGGATGAAAACTGCGATGTGTGCCGTATGGAACCGTGTGGGCTGGGCGAGATAAACAGAAAACGCATCAGCCAGCAGGAACCGGAACATGGGCGGGACGCCAAACCTGGAGTTTGGCCAATTTCAAACTCGGTGCTGACCGGAGGGCCAAAGGCCCGTTCTATTCCAGCCTCGGCCAACGGCCCAGGATTCCATTTGAAGAAAATCTCAGAGCTGAAAGCCCGATTCATTCATGCCGCAATCGCTTGCCCAGGAATGGCCAAGCTCCAGGCGCCGGTCTTCGACCGGCGAACGCCAGTCGGAGACGGGCGCTAACTTAAGCATGGACTCGCGCGGAAGCCCGACGTCAGGACGTCTGAGCCTCGGGCGGATCTCTCATCATCGCGCAACGGCGAACGCCCGCGTTGGGCGAAGCACCACTCGCGGGCGCCCTCTCGCCACGGAATCACGAACAAAGCAGCAAGGCGGATCCGTGATCCCCTCACGCGCTGATCGTCTCGAGTGAGCAGCCGTCCGCCTCGGCCGAGGGTGTTTCGCAGTTCGGTCGCGCGATGACGCCCGGGAATGGCTCGGGCGAAAACTCCCGTTCTGGCTCCGCCAGCAGGTGCCGATCGCACACGGCGAACAACTCAGCCTCCGACTGAGTGCGCCGCATGTCATGAAGAAATGCCCCGGTCGGATCCACGCTTTGGCCGACGAAGTTCAGGTATTTCTTCATCTTGTTGACGTGGGTCTGCCCGGGGAAACCGGGTAGCTGGGTGGCGCGATAAAGCCGTTCCACGTAGTCACGCACACCGGCCAGGGTGATCCGCGTTATTGGCTGACCGGCGAACTGTTCTCGACACTGACGAAAGATCCACGGATTGCGGATCGCGTGCCGGCCGATCATGACGCCGGCGGCGCGCGTTTCCGCGAGCACGCGCGCGGCCCGACCGGCCGAGGTCACGTTGCCGTTGGCCAGCACGGGACAACGAACGCGATCCACCGCGCGCGCGATGAAGTCGTAATGAACCTCGCTGCGGTACATCTCTTTCACGGTCCGTCCGTGCACGCTCAGGAGGTCGACCCGATGCTCGTTCATCAGGTCGAGGAGCCGGTCGAAGTGGACCGTATCCTCAAACCCGATTCGCATCTTGACGGTGAGCAGACCGGGCACGGCGGCGCGCAAGGCGGCGAGAATCGTGGCGACCCGATCCGGCTCGCGCAGGAGTCCGCCCCCGACGTTTTTCTTGTAAACCTTGGGCGCGGGACAACCAAGATTCAGGTCGATGCCGGCGATTTCATGTCGGTGCAACTCGGTCACGGTCCGTTGCAAGTGCCCCAGGTCCTCGCCAATCAGCTGGGCAAAAATGGGTCGCCCCGTGTCGTTCTCGTCGATGGAGCGCAGGATGTGTTTTTCCGGCCTCGACTGCGCGTGCACTCGAAAGAATTCGGTGAAGAAATAATCGGGTGCGCCGAAGTGCGCGATCACCCGCATGAACGCGAGATCCGTCACGTCCTGCATCGGCGCCAAGGCCGTCAAAGCCCGGCCGGGTTGCTGCCCGGGCGGCAGCGCGGCGGGGGGCGCCCACCGGGTGGAATCGCCGCTGCAGGACGCCGAAACGCTGCCCTCCACGTCAGGTCTGCTCCTCTTCCTCGTCCGACTCCTCGGATTGCTGTTTGAGTACGCGCTCCAGGATTTCAGTCATGTCCTCGACCGAATCGAAAACCGCGCGGGCCACGTAAATCGGACGTTTTTGCTGCAACGCGAGGACGATCGAGTCGCTCGGTCGGGCATCGAGTTCGACAATCTTCTTGCCGAGTTCGTTTTCCATGTGGAGCAGGATTCGCGCAAAAAACGTGCCTTCCCGCGCATCGTTGACCACGACATGATCCAGCTGGGCGCCCAGCCCCAGGAAAATGCTGCCGATCAAGTCGTGCGTCAGCGGCCGATCTTTCTTCACGCCGCTCAGCGTCATCTGAATCGCGTTTCCGACCGAATGATCGACGTAGATGACGAACGTTTTCTCCTCGTTGCCAAGGAAAACGGCGCAGCCATTGGCCGTGGGCATGACCCCCTTGATGGTGGCGGCGACGACGTCATTTTGCATGGCGGCGATATAGTGGAGTCATCTGGTTCGCCGCGCAAGTGGCGGATACTCGTCGGGCGAATTTCGCCTTTGCCCGCGGATGCGCGCCTGCCGCAAACCAATCGCGACTCACTCGAATCCGAAGAGATCAATGCTCCAGCCTCGCGCCTGGGCGATCACCGCAGCCTTCTCCAGCATCAGCACTTTTCCGGTTTCGAGCGCGGCGGCGGCCAATCCGGCTTCCCGCATCGTTTCGAGGGTGCGCAGCCCAAAACACGGCACATCAAACCGCCATTCCTGGCGTCCCTTCACGGTTTTGACGAAGAGCGCCTCACCGGTCTTGAAAGCGCCGGCCCGTCTCAACATCTCGTCCGTGCCTTCGAACGCCTCCACCGCGAGCACCGTGCCTTTTCGCACCACACAACCCTGCCCGATGTCGAGCCGCGCGCACTCGCGGGCGATGTGCACGCCGTGCTGCAGATATTCATTTTCGATGCAAAAACGCCCGCCGGTCATGCAGCCGGCGGAGGCGAGTTCGGCGTCGAGAAAGGAGCGCGCGTCGAGCAGCGTGACACCGAGCGCTTCGATCTCCTGTGCAATGGCGCCGAAGATTGTCTCGGCATTGCGTCGCTTGAGCGAAAAGAGAATCCGCGCGGCCTTCAGGTCCGGATGCAGTCCCTTGAACAAACGCCGCGGCGTGATTTGCCCGGCCATCAACGCGTATCCAGCCTGGAATTCCTGGAGTGCGTCGAGCATGTGCCCGAGTTGGCCCACTTTCAGCAGACGGGTTTCCGCGGCGGCAAACGAACTCAGGAGTTCCGGCCGCGTCTCCTCCTCAAAGGCAATCAGCTTGAGCGGAATCCCCGCGGCGCGAATCGCGCGCGCGACGAGGATCGGATAAACGCCCTGACCGGCGATCAGGGCCACGGGCCGCCGGGGATCGAAGGTCGCGGGGAGGAAGGCGGAGAGAGACATTTATACCAATCGTGGCTGCCATTGGTGAGCCGGATTCGTCGTACCGCTGCAACTACGAAGTGGCACGGGCGATACCTTTATACACATCGTCAGCCACGGGCGGGACGCCCATGCCACGCCGAACACGGCTCGCAGCACCGAATTGGATCAGACACCGGGCGCTCGCCCGGCGGTTCGAGGTGGCACGGGCGTCCCGCCCGTGGGTTTGATGTGGCATGGGCGTCCCGCCCATGAATCCCTATATATTATAATACCGGCGTCTCGCCGATGAATCTCCTATATATGAAAACGCCCGATCCCTGGCTCCCAGAACGCACCCGATGAAGAACGCGAGACATGGAAGAACGCGAGACTCGGAAGACTTCGGAATCTTCCGCGTCTCTTATGTCTTCGTCCTCCCTCCCCGGTGCTGGAATTACTCGACGACGATATTCAGAATTTTCGTCGGGACGAAAATCACCCGCTTCACGGTTTTTCCCTCGAGGAACGGACTCACGCGTGCATTGGCCCGCGCCAGCTCCACGGCCGCATCCTGGCCGATGCCAACCGGCACGAGCTGATCGCCCCGGTGTTTCCCATTTACCTGAAACACGAGTTTCACCTCGGACGATGCGAGTTTCGCCGCGTCGTAGGCCGGCCAGGCGGCCTGCATCACCGAGCCGGAATTGCCCAATCGCGCCCAGAGTTCCTCCGTCACATGCGGCGCGAACGGCGCGAGCAGTTGCAGAAACTTGCCGGCCGTTTCGCGGCTGACGGTGGCCTCTTTCTGAAGCGCATTCACAAAGATCATCATCTGCGAGATGGCGGTGTTGAGCCGCAGGTTCTCGATGTCGTCGCCGACTTTCTTGATGGTTTCATGCAGCAGCTTCGTGAGCTCGGCTGAATCGATGGCGCCCGGAACGAGTTTCGCCGTCACCGCACCGTCCGGGGCGATCATTTCGCGCCAGACCTTCTGCAGAAAGCGATGCACGCCCTCGATGCCGCGTGGGTTCCACGGCTTCATCGCCTCGAGCGGTCCGAGAAACATCAAGTAGAGCCGTAACGTGTCCGTGCCGTGCGATTGAATGATCGTGTCGGGGTTCACCACGTTGCCGCGGCTCTTCGACATCTTTTCGCCGTCTTCGCCGAGAATGATGCCTTGATGGAATAATTTTTTAAACGGCTCGCTGATCGGAACCACGCCCAGGTCGAACAGCACCTTGTGCCAGAATCGTGCATACAGGAGATGTAGCACCGCATGTTCGGCGCCGCCAACGTACAGGTCAGGCGTGCCCCAATATCGCATCGCTTCCGGCGAGGCGATGGCGTCCCGATTGTTGGGATCCATGAACCTCAGGTAATACCAGCAGGAGCCGGCCCATTGCGGCATCGTGTTTGTCTCGCGCCGACCGCGGACCCCGGTGTCACCCGTCGGCCGCGGAGCGGATGCCGGCACGGCCGCTCCCGTCATCACGTCAAACCAGATCTCGAGCCAGTTCGTTTCGTTGGCCAGCGGACTCTCGCCCGAGCCACTCGGCAAATAAGATTTCACCTCCGGCAACTCGAGCGGCAGCCCCTGGTCGGGCAGGGGCAGGGCGAAATGAACCGTTCCGTCCTGCACATACGTGACGGGCGTCGCGGGCAAATCGCTGCGCAGCATTCTGGCGCGTCCATAATCGGACTCGCTCACCCACACGATCGGGAAGGGCTCACCCCAGTAGCGCTGTCGGGAGAACAGCCAGTCGCGCAGTTTGTAGTTGATGCGGCGTGTCCCCAGGCCCTTTCGTTCCAGCCACGCGATGATCGCGTCTTTCGCCGGCTCGATGGCCAGGCCGTTCAACGAAATCTCCGCACTTGCGCTGTTGATGGCCGGCCCGTCGCCCACGTAAGCCTTGGCGGTAAAACCTTCGGGCGGCTGAACCGTGCGGATGATTGGCAGTTGATACAGCTCCGCGAATTCCCAATCCCGCTCGTCCTGCCCCGGCACCGCCATGATTGCTCCGGTGCCATAGCCCATGAGCACGTAATCGGCGATCCACACGGGTACGGGGGCACCGGTGACCGGATTGATCGCATAGGCGCCGCTGAATACGCCGGACTTCACCTTCGCCAGATCCGTGCGTTCGAGATCGCTCTTCGCTCCCGCCTTTTTTCGGTACACCTCGACCTCCGGCTTCTGCGCCGGCGTCGTCAGCGTGTCCACCAGCGGGTGCTCCGGCGCGATGACCATGTACGTGCATCCGAAAAGGGTATCCGGCCGCGTGGTGAAAACCTTCAACGGTCCGAGCTGCTTGTTCTCCAGGGAAAACAGGATTTCAGCGCCCTCGCTGCGGCCGATCCAGGCCTCCTGCATCCGTTTCGTGGATTCGGGCCAGTCGACGTCCTTCAGGTCATCGAGCAGCCGTTCGGCATAGGCCGTGATCCGCAGGACCCACTGGCGCAGGTTGCGGCGTTCGACCGGAAATCCGCCGACTTCGCTCCGGCCCTCGACGACCTCCTCGTTCGCCAACACCGTGCGCAACTCCGGACACCACCAGACCGGCCGTTCATCCACGTAAGCCAGGCCGCGCTTGAACAGCTGGAGAAAAATCCACTGCGTCCAGCGAAAATATTTCGGATCGGTCGTGTCGATTTCGCGTTCCCAGTCGTAGGAAAAACCGAGCGCTTTGATCTGCCGCTTGAAGTTGGCAATGTTGTTTTGCGTGTTCGAGGCGGGGTGCGTGCCCGTCTTGACCGCGTGCTGTTCCGCCGGCAGGCCAAACGCGTCCCAGCCGATTGGATGCAGCACATTGAACCCTTTGGCGCGTTTGTAGCGGGCGACGATGTCGGTGCCCGTGTAGCCCTCCGGATGGCCGATATGCAGTCCCGCGCCCGAAGGGTAGGGAAACATGTCGAGCACATAATATTTCGGCTTCGGCGAAGTGTTCTCCGCGCGAAACGAGCGATTTTCCTCCCAGAACGTTTGCCAGTGCGGCTCAATGTCGTGGAAGTTGTAGTCCGTGCTCTTGGTTGCCATCGTGTGAAACGTCCCACTGTGAAATCTTTCCCCGGCCGGTCAATGTTTGCCCTTGGCCCCGGCCATCGAGACGCGGATCGGCTGCTTGGCGGCCCCATCATGCCGACGCGGCCCGGGCGTGCCGCTGTAACTTTGTCCTCAAAGTCATCCACGGGCGGGACGCCCTTGGGACGCAGAACATGGGCGGGACGCCCATGCCACGCCGGACACGGCCCGCGCGCCGTATTGAATCATGCACCGGCCTCTCGACCGATGGTTCGACGTGGCACGGGCGTTCCGCCCGTGGGTTTGGGGTTTGACGTGGCACGGGCGTCCCGCCCGTGGGTTTGCCGTGTCATGGGCGTCCCGCCCATGTTCCGTGCGCTCGCTCTCTGTTTCTTTGCCCTCTCGCTGTTCCTTCCGGCCTTCGCCTCGGCCTCCGGCATGAGCCCGGGCTTCAACGCACTACTCGATGCCGTCGTGCGCATCGACGTGCGCGAGATTGCGTTCGAGGGTGGCACGCGCCGCTACACGGCAAGCCTCGGATCCGGCGTGATTGTTTCCGAGAACGGACTCGTGTTGACCAACGCCCATGTCGCCAGTCCGCGCGCGATCGAGCTCAATCTCACGCTGGCGAATCTGGAGCGCGTCAGCGCAAAGCTGGTCGGGTGGGACCACTGGACGGATCTGGCCGTGCTGCAACTCGACATGGATGAAGTGCGCCGTCGCGGCTGGAAACTTCAGCACGCGGAATTCGGCGAAAGTGAATCGCTGTATCCCGGCCAGGTCGTTTACGCCGTCGGCACGCCGCATGGGCTCACGCGCACCGTCACGCGCGGCATCGTTTCGAACACCAGCCGTTACTTCGAAGACAACCGTGGCGTGAACGGCTACGAGACCGGCATGTTCAACACGTGGCTCCAGACCGACGCCGCGATCAACCCCGGCAACTCCGGTGGCCCCCTCGTAACCGAGGACGGCAAGGTCATCGGGATCAGCTCGCGCGGTTATCTCGGCGCCAACAATCTCGGTTTCGCCATTCCGGCGGCGATCGCCAGGACCGTACTCACACAATTGGGACGCGACGAAAAAATCGTGCGCAGTTATGTCGGGATCGTTCCCGGCGCGCTCCAGGATCTGGAAAATTTCTACTCGCTCGAAGTGCGCACCGGCATGTTGATCAACAGCGTCGATCCGGGTTCGCCGGCGGCGAAGTCAGGCCTGCGCGGTGGCGACATTGTCCTCTCCATCGACGGCGCGAAAATCGACGGCCGTTTTCCCGAGCAGCTGCCGCCAATCCAAAACATGATTGCCACGCAACCGGTGGGCGCGACTCTGGCCTTCACGGTAAAACGGGGCGGCGACGTTCGCGATTTCCAGGTCGTGACGGAAAAGCTTGAAAGCCGGGTGGGGGAGGAATGGGCGCTGGAGAAATGGGGACTCAGCGTGAGGAAGGTATCGCGCGCATATGCGCGCGAGAATCAGCTCGATGATACCACGGGCGTGGTGGTGATCGGGGTGCAGCCGGGATTTCCGGCGGAGGTGGCCGGCCTTTCGCGGGGCGACATCATCACAAAGATAAATCAGGCGCCCATCGATTCGCTCGACGTCATCAAGGAGGCGCATGCCAGCTACGAGGCGAAGCCGGCGCCCACGTTATTCGAGACGCAGCGGAACCGGCGCGTATCGCTGTACATCGTGAAACCATGATCCCTGCTGTTTTCCCGTCACGCCCTGTCTGCGGGGGTGCCCGCCCCGGCGTATCCAAATTAGCAATCCTACTCTCCGCGATCGTGGTATTCGCCGGGCGACCGCTGACCGCCGCGACGGAAATTCCGGTCCTGTGGGCGGAGCGCGTCAAGTCGGTCGTCGCCGTCGAGTACGTGACCGAGACGGAGGTCGAGCGGCAGCCGAGTGTGTCGATGGGCACGGTGGTTGACGGCAACGGCACGATCATTTTGCCGGCGGGCGCGATCGATCCCCGTGCGGCGCTCTGGCAGTTGAAGGACTTCAAGGTGTACCTGCCGGGCAACGGCTCGAGTACGCCGGGCGAATATTTGGGACAGGACGCGTTCACCGGCTGGCATTTTGTGCGCGCCAGTGAGGAAATCCGCCGCCAACTCACCCCGATAACGGCGTTCGCGCCGAAGGGGCCGGCGCGCGCACCGGCGCTGGCGGATTTCGTCTGGGGAATCGGTTTGCGCAACAAGGATGAGGAGTTCGCCCCCTACATTCTGCAAAGCCACCTCGCGCTGATTCAGTCGCTGCCGCAACGCACCGGAATTGCGCAGCAGGAAGTCGCCGCGCCTGGGCTGCCGGTTTTTAATCGCGACGGCATTTTCGTCGGAGTGGCGCAGGCCTCGTTTGGCCAGAGTTTCCTGCAAATTTCACGGGCCAATCGCGGCTCGGGGGTGATCCTGATCAACGTGGAGGAAAGCAGCGCGTTCGTGCTGGCCGAAGAGATGCTGCCGCACATCGGGCGGATTCCCAAGACCCCCTCGGGCCGGCCGCTCGCGTGGCTCGGCACGTACGGACTTCAGCCGATGGATCGCGAGGTCGCGAAATTCCTCAACCTCAGCGGGCAGTCGGCCGCCGTGGTCAGCGAAGTGCTCGAAGGCAGCCCGGCCGAAAAGGCCGGGCTCAAATCTCGCGACATCATTCTGGCTTTGGACGGGCAGCCGTTGCCGCAGTTCAAGCCGGACCGCGTTGTCGTGGGCCATATCGAACGGGAAATCGACCGTCGTGCTCCGGGTGATACGCTGCGGATCACCGTGCTGCGGGGCACCGAACGGCTGGAATTGCCGGCCGTGCTCGGCGAACAGCCCAAGGTGATGCGCGAAGCCGAGCGCAAGTATTTCGAACGGCTGGGCTTCACCGCGCGGGAATTTGTTTACGGCGACGGTATTGAACGCCGCGTGAAACCAACCGAGCCTTCGGGCATCATCGTGCATTACGTGAAACCCAGCAGTCCGGTGGCGATTGCCGGACTCCGCGAGGAGGACTGGGTCCGGGAGATCGACGGTGTGGATACGAAAGCCTTCGCGGATGCGGTGGCGAAGCTCGAGGCAATCGAGGGTGACAAGTCGCGTCCCGAGTTCGTGCTGCTGGTGGCGCGCGGCGGCGATACCGCTGTGCTCCGGGTCAAGCTGCGGTAGGCGGGAGATTTCACACCCTGTGCTCGCGTTTCGCCCGTAGCGCCAGTCTCCGACTGGCGGAACGCCGGTCAAAGACCGGCGCCACTCCCGGCGGCTGCGCCAGCGTGTGGGATGTTGTCATGGGATGCGTGGGGCGTCGCGCCACGGGCTTGTTTAGAGCAATACGAGTTCGTTGCGGTGCACGACCTCGAAGCGTTTTCTTTTTGGATACAAAGCGGCGATTTCATCGCCGTGTTTCCCGGCGAGCCGCGCAATTTCGTGACTGTCGAATGCAACCTTGCCGCGGGCAAAAACCTGTTCGTCGGGCCCGGCAATATCGACAATCTCACCGACCGCGAAGTCGCCCCGCGTGCCCGTGATCCCAACTGCCAGCAGACTTCGGCCCTGCTCACGGAGCACGGGCACGGCGCACGCGTTGACGAAAAGGGTGCCGGCGGGCCGCTGGAAATAGGCCAGCCAGCGCTTTTTCGCCTCCATCGGCAGCCCGCTCGGAACGAAGAATGTGCCGGGACCGCGGCCCGATAACAGCCGCTGGAGAATGTCGGCCTCCGCGCCACTCGCGATGAACACGCCGCACCCGGCTTTCGTCGCCAGCTTGGCGGCGGAAATCTTGGACACCATTCCGCCCACCGCGGTCTCGCTCGTGGTGCCGCCGGCCATCGCCTCGACCTCCGCCGTGATGCGGTCCACCACCGGCACGATTTTGCCGGTGCCTTTCAGGTCGATGAGTCCCGGCGCGGTCGAGAGGATCACCAGGTAATCGGCCTGCACGAGACTCGCCACCATCGCAGACAAGGTGTCGTTGTCGCCGAATTTTATTTCCGCCGCACTGACCGTATCGTTTTCGTTGATGATCGGGATCGTGCCGTACGCAATCAGCTGCCGCAGGGTTTCCTGCACGCCGAGATAGCGGGAGCGCACGCGCAGATCATCATGCGTGAGCAACACCTGCGCGACCGTCAGTTTGTGCGGCGCCAGTCCCTCCTGCCACGTCTGCATGAGTCGCGACTGCCCGATGGCGGCACACGCCTGTTTCTTCGACAATTCCTTCGGTCGTTTTGCCAACTCCAAGGCGCCCATGCCAAGGCCCACGGCGCCGGACGACACCACCAGGACTTCGGTGCCGCGCGCCCGCAGAGCGGCGATTTCCGCACATACGGCGCTGATCCGCGCCGTATTTAGCTGGCCGATACCAGAGGTGAGGACGCCCGTGCCGAGCTTGACGACAACCCGGCGGAGAGGAGTCTGCGCTGTGAGGGGGTTGGTCACGAGGGAGGGTGCTTCCAAGGGGACAATGGCAACCGGAGTTGACGCAAATAACGCCGCCCCTTGCGGCCCCGATGCCATCACCGAGCCGCGGCCATCGCGGGGCGGTTTTGCTGCGGGCGCTCGAGGGGCGCACGCACGCGCGTCATAATCGCGTCAGACCGTGAGCAAATCCTTTTCCTTGGTGGCCAGGTGCGAGTTAATCTCGGCGATCGACTTGTCCGTGGAGGTCTGGACGTCCTTCTCCAGTCGTTTCTCGTCGTCTTCCGAAAGCGTGCCTTCCTTTTTCATCTTCTTCGCGGCTTCCATGGCGTCGCGGCGGGTATTGCGCACGGCCACGCGGCCTTCTTCGGCCAGCTTGTGCGCCGTCTTCACGAATTCCTGCCGCCGCTCGCGGCTCATGTCCGGCAGCGGCACACGGATGGATTTGCCATCGATGATCGGGTTGAATCCCAGATTTGCATCGATGATCCCCTTGGCCACCGCTTTCACGATGCTGACGTCCCAAGGTGTGATCTGAATCAGGCGGGAGTCCGGCGTCGAAATGGCGGCGCATTCCTTCAGCCGCATCTGCGACCCATAGGCCTCGACCATCACCCCTTCGACCATGGCAGGCGTGGCTTTTCCGGTGTGAATCGTGCTGAACTCATGCAGCGTGTGATCCACGGCTTTTTTCATGCGCGTTTGAGCGTCGATCAGGATGGGATGGCTCATGTTGACTGGAGGTTTTAAGTGGCGGAATGACGGGAAACCGATTCGGTCGGCGCGGCGTCGATGAAGTACTGATTGTGCCTGGCCGCGGTCGCAACGCTCAGTTTCGAACCAGCGTGCCGATCTTTTCGCCGAGAATCGCCTTCCGGATCGCATGCTCGTCGTTGAGGTCGAAGACGAGGATCGGCACGTCGTTGTCCATGCAGAGCGAGAATGCGGTGGAGTCCATGACGTTCAGGCGCTGCTTCAGCGCCTCGATGAAGGTGACCTGCTCGAATTTCACCGCGTCCGGATATTTCTTCGGGTCCTTGTCGTAAACGCCGTCCACCTTCGTTGCCTTGAGAATGATGTCGGCGTGGAGCTCGCTCGCGCGCAGCGCGGCCGTCGTATCGGTGGAAAAATACGGATTGCCGGTCCCCGCCACGAAGATGACCACGCGTCCTTTTTCCAGGTGGCGCATCGCGCGGCGCAGGATGAACGGCTCCGCGATCTGGTTCATTGGAATCGCGGACTGAACGCGCGTTTCCACGCCCAGCTTCTCGAGGCAGTCCATGAGGGCCAGGCCGTTCACGACGGTGGCGAGCATGCCCATGTAGTCGCCGGTGGTGCGGTCGACTCCGCGCTTCTCGCCGTTGAGGCCGCGGAAGATGTTGCCGCCGCCGATGACGACGCAGACCTCGAC
>JBBRCR010000160.1:0-16003 GCA_038204695.1 Opitutales bacterium
TCGGCATTCGCACCGGAGCGGCGGCTTTCCTGCCGCCGAAGTACGTTCGGTCGACCGGTCTCGGGCGACTGGAAAGTCGCCCTTCCGGTCAACCGCGCCCTTGGCGCGACGCCATACGCGATGGCGAATTTGTGGGCAAAGCGCAGCGCTAGCCGGCGTCGCGTGGTGAGCCTGACCGCCGCGGCTCTGCTTTTCGTTTTCCCCACCTTGTTCCGCATCGGCCGCGATCATCGCGCCAACCAGCAGCGCTCCGCCGACGCCGGCGATCTGTTCCAGCCGCTGTACCGCGATCTCGCGGCGGCTCTGCGGGCGAGTCAGCCGGAAGGTGCCATCATTTTGCTCGCGAGCCCCAACGTGTCCGCCGGCGTCAGCTACTACGGGCGCTTTCAATCACTCGGGACTCTTTTCTGGGAGAACGCCCCGGGGCTCCGCGCGGCCGCGGAGATCCATTGTGCGGAGAGCGACGAGGAGGCCTGGCGGCTGATTCGTGCGCGGGGCGTCACTCACCTCGTGATGCTCTCCGCCGCGCCATTCGTCGGAGAGTATTTTTCGCTGTTGTATCCGACGCGACCGATCGAAGACGCGAAACGCACATTTGGTTTTCGGCTGGCGGGCAACCCATCTGCCGCCCCCCGGTGGCTGCGACCGATCCCGTATCGGCAACCGGCGGATCTGGCGGGCATCGGCGGCAACGCCAGTGTGTTCAAGGTCGTTCCCGAGCAGACGGAAGACCAGCGGTTGTTTTACACCGCGGTGGCGCAGGCCGCACGCGGCGAGGCGGCTGCGGCCGAGCAGTTGTTTCTTTCCGCCCTCGCGCTGCTCCCGACGGATGCACAGGCGGCGCTGTGCGGATTCGCCGGCGAGTCCGTCTACGAGCAGGGTGCGGATGCGCTGGCCGTGCGGATGTTTCGCCGTGCTCTCCAGCTCAGCAACAACGCCGACATCGCCAACCTCACCGCGTGGATCATGGCGACGAGCGCGGATCCCGCGGTGCGCGACGGAGCCGCGGCGCTGGCGTTGGTCAATCCGCTCGCGCAGCGCAATCCGGCCGATCCCATTTTCGTGAGCACGCTGGCCGCGGCGTATGCTGAACTCGGTCGATTCGACGCAGCGGTGCAGGCGGCCGAGCGCGCACTGGCCCTGGTCCGGCAAGGCGGGACCGATAAGCAATCGGAGTCGCTCCTCGCGCAGCGGCTCGCGACGTATCGGGCCAGGCGCCCCTGGCGGCAGTGATGGGACCAAGGGACGAAGGGACCAAGGGACGAAGGGACCAAGGGACCCGGGGACCAAGGGACCGGGCAAGGCTGAGAGAACGATTGGGCGACTACGATACTTCCTCGCTCAGCCCGGCCCGCTCAGCGTGAACACCAACCGTCGGCCGTCATCCAGCCGCGCCGTCAACGACCAGTTCATGGCTTCCGCAAAACTGCGGGCGAGCGAAAGACCGAGCCCGAGATGCTGACCGCCACGCGCGGCCTCCCTGCGCCAGAATCGATCGAAAAGCCGGTCAACGTCTGTTGGTTCAAAACCGCTCGTCGTGTTGGCGAACTTCAACGTCACGCGGTTCGCCGCGGATTCGATCGCGACGGCAACCTCGCCGCCCGCGGGTGTGTGTTCGACGGCGTTGGCGCAAAGGTTCGCGAGAATGGATCGCAGCAGTGCTGGATCGGCCAGCGCGAAAAGCGACATCCCGGTCGTTTCACCGTCGATGCGCACGGAGCTGAAGTTGAGATTTTTTTGCCGCGCCAGCGAATCGGCCACGCTGGCATCGGAGACCAGTTCGAGCTTTTCGCTGTAGGTTCCGGAAGGGGCCGGCGCGGCCTCGGCCGCTCGCACCAGGACGGCCGGACCGAAAAGCGCGGCGGTCGACAGGAAACATCGACTGCACTGGCGGACGGTGGCGGCGAACGGGGACACGAGGGGAGGATAACGGGCGGGAGATTACGGAATGATTATCGGCGGGGTTTTTGTTCGAAGCAAAGTCGTGCCGGGGGACGCGCGGGAGTTCATCGTGAGAATCCACTCAACGGCTTTCGCGGTTCATCTTCTCCCAGGTGACTTCCACCGTAATGGTGGGATAATGTTGGCTGAGTTACACTGCCGCTCGTCTCACCCATCCTATGAAACTGCGCTTCTTCATTCTCCGCGCTGTCCTCGCGACCATGGCTGTCTTGCCGTTCGCGTCGACTGCATCTGCCCAACCCGGCCCGCTCAAGCCCCGTGTCGTCACCGAATCAACGAAGCACGACACCGACGACCCGGCCATCTGGGTCAATCGGGCCAATCCCGCCGGGAGCCTCATCCTCGGCACGGACAAGAATGCCGACGGCGCACTTTATGTATTCGGTCTCGATGGCAAGATTCACCGCGACAAGGTTGTCCGCGGCCTCGTCCGCCCGAACAACGTGGACGTCGCGTATGGCGTCGCCCTCGGTGGCCAGAAGGTCGATATTGCGGTTGTCACGGAACGTTACGCGCACCGACTCCGCGTCTACCGGTTGCCCGAAATGGCGCCCGTCGACGGGGGCGGCCTGCCGGTGTTTGAGGGCGAGCGCGCTCGCGATTGCATGGGCATTGCGCTCTACACGCGCGCCGCCGACAACGCGGTGTTCGCCATTGTCAGCCGCTCCGACTACCAGGCGCCGCTCCAAGGTTATCTGCATCAGTACCGCCTCGTCGATGACGGCACCGGCCGGCTGCGGGCCGTGTTCACCCGTTCCTTCGGCGACTGGACGGGCAAGGGAGAAATCGAGGCCATCGCGGTGGATGACGAACTCGGCTATATTTACTATAGCGACGAGAATTACGGCATCCGCAAATATCTCGCCGATCCGGCGGCGGATGATGCCGACGAGCAACTCGCGGTGTTTGGCCTTGATGGTTTCGGCAATGACCGCGAGGGCATTTCCATCTACAAGGTCAACGACGGCACGGGCTACATCCTCGTCTCCGACCAGAAAAACAATGCGTTCCGCCTCTTCCGTCGTGAAGGCGAGCCCGGTAATCCGCATGAACACCGTCGCCTGAAGACCGTGCCCGCCTCCACGCTCAGCAGTGATGGCAGCGACGTGACCAACGCCAACCTCGGGCCCGCATTTCCGCGCGGCTTGTTCGTGGCCATGTCGGAAAAGAGGATTTTCCACTACTACGCGTGGGAGGACATCGCCGGCACCGATTTGAAGATCGCCGTCGGCGGTGCGCCCTCCGCGAAGTGACGTCTGGTGTCCCGATAAGGACGATTGCGCTCATTTGTGCCGTGCTCCTGCGCGCGGCGCGCCCCTGCCGGCTGCGGAGCATTCGCCTTCGCGTGCCAGGTTTCGTGAATTTCGTCGGTGGTTGAGCACCCGGAAAAACGTCGAGTCGCTCGGCGACCAGCCCGACCACTGAGAAGCCAAATCAGATCCGTAAAAAGATCTTCCGTCGGAACATCCACCAGCACACCAGCCAGAATACCAGCCCGACCACCGGGGTGGAACGTATAAATCACCCACGTGACCAGCAGCAGCGCGGCCGTTGCCGCGCCAGCGTGCCACCGTCATCATTGCGGTCTTGCGAAAGTCGGGGTGGGAGGGAGTGGTCTGGTCCAGCGGTGTGTTTACAAGATCGGTGAACATCGGCGCCGCGCCCTGAAATCGGCCGCCCCAACTCCCCCATCCCGGTTGTTCAGGGTCGCTCAGCCCGTTGGGAATCAGGTGCAGAAACGACGGCGTGTCGCCTTCCTTGAAGTAGGGATTGGCGCGTGGATACAGGGCGCCGAGCGGTCCGTGATTTCGCTGCACGTGGGTCTTCGCCCATTCTTCCGAAGCGAAGCTCGCATCACCGTGCGCATGGATACCCTTGTATGTACCCGGGGGAAACGGAAGCTCATCGGAGGCAGGCAACCCGGTCTGTATTGTCCAGAGATGAGGAATCGGAGCCGATGACGGGGATGTCCGTCGTGGCGCCGGATTTCACGTGACCGGGCCAGCGGATCAAGCCCGGCACGCGAATCCCGCCTTCGTACACCGCGCGCTTGCGGCCGCGCAGCCCGCCGGTCGAACCCCGCCCGGGACTGGTAATGCCGTCGCCTTCCGGTCCGTTGTCGGAAGTGAAGATCACGCAGGTGTTGTCGGCCAGGCCGAGCTCATCGAGCGCTTTCATCAGAGTGCCGAACGCGTAATCCATCTGGGTGACGTTGGCGTGATGTTCCACCTGCACGTCGTCGGTGAGATTCGAATACAGGGCCTTGATTTTCGGATCGGACTTGATCGGATAATGTGGCTCGTGCGTCCACACGGAGAGGAGGAAGGGCTTGGATTTGTCGCGATGCTTTTTCAGCCATTCGATCCCCTCGGAAACAACGAAGGGCGCGGAATAGCCCTCGACCCTTCCGACCGAGACTCGGGGTACGGTCGAGGGATGAACGCGCCCGTCTCCGCGCGCCACGCCGCCAGCCTGGCCCGCATCGTTTTCAACCGAACGGGTTCGGTCGCCGCCAGGTTGGCCCGTTCGGAAAGATCCGTCGCAAGGTTGTAGAGCTCGGCCGTGCCTTCCTCAAAGAATTCGATGAGCTTCCAGTCGCCCTCGCGCATGGCGCCGCCAGGTGTCCAGCCCGAATCGTGGTAGTGCGGATAGTGCCAGAAGAAGGCGTCACGCGGTGCTGCGACTTGCCCTCGCAGGAGAGGGACAATGCTCACGCCATCGCGGTGTTGCTCCGGCTGGGCCGGCAGCCCGGCGAGTTCTAGCAGCGTGGGATAAAAGTCGGTGCTGAAGACGGGCGCATTGGTGGTGGAACCGCGCTTGGTCAGGCTGGGAGCCCGCACGATGAGAGGCACGCGGATGCCTCCTTCGTAGAGCCAGCCTTTGCCCGCACGCAGCGGTTCGTTGGACGTGGGGCCCGGCTCCGCCTTGGTCGAAAGACCGCCGTTGTCGGAAAGAAAAATCACGATGGTTGTGCCGGCGAGGCCCTGGTGATCGAGTCGCGCGAGCACGCGGCCGACAAACGCATCCAGTCCGGCGACCTCGGAGCCGTAAACCGGATCGTTTTGCACGCTGCGCGTTTTCGCGATTCGCTCGGCGCGCCATTGGACGTCGGTGGCAACGAGACTGGCGGCCCGGGCGCGGAACTTCCCGATGTGATCGGGGTACTCGAGGACCGGCGCATGCGGTTCGTGAAAACCGAGGAACATGAAGAAGGGACGCGCGGCATCGCGCTCATCCAGGAACTTCACCGCCGCCTCGCTCAGCTTCCGGCCCACCTGCCAATCGATGCGATGGTCGCCGAGCTGTTCGTCCGACGCATACACGTCAAAGCCCTGCGCATCGGGCTCGAAGCCACTGCGGCCGAGGTGCCACTTTCCTGCATAGAACGTCTGGTAACCACCGGACTTGAGCGATTCGGCCACGGTGATCTCCTCGAGTGCGAGCTCTCGCCGCGTGCGCGGCGTCTGGAGCTTGCGGCCAGTCGATGGAAACCCCGGAATGAAGTCGGTGACGCCGGTGCGCACCGGCACGCGGCCGGTCATGATGCTGCTGCGCGTTGGCGAGCACACTGCGCCCGCGGCGTACGCCTGGGTAAAGCGCAGGCCCTCGCCCGCGAGTTGATCAAGATGAGGCGTATCGTGGAAGGTGCTGCCGTAGCATCCGAGGTCGCTCCAGCCAAGATCGTCGGCGACAATAAAGACGATGTTCGGCTTCGCGGCGGGCAGCAACGACCCGATGCCACCAAGCAGGAAGGCGAGCATGACAAGCCTTCTCATGGCAGCACCATAGGTTCGATGGATCTCGGAATGATTCCGGTGCCCGGCGATCAATTCGCCGGACACACGACGGCCATCGATGGTTCGGGCGCCGCGCGACACCAGCCGGGTTTCATTTCGTGACTCCATGGCTGGAGCGGAGTGGTCGCTGCTGGTGGAGGGAGCGATCTTGCCGGGCCAGCGGGCCAGGAACGGCACGCGAATGCCGCCTTCATTCACCGATGTCTTGGCCCCCTTCAAACCACGCGTGCGGTTGAAATACTCAATGTCGCCAGTGGGGCCATTGTCGCTGCTCACAACCACCAGGGTGTTGGCGTCGAGGTCAAGCGCCTGGATCAGCTCCATGATGCGGCCGACCGAACGGTCCGCCCGGGTAATCATGGCCGCCAGCGCGGCGCGGGGATAAAGATGCGGCAGATGGCGCTTATCGATATAGGGCGTGTCGCCGAAGGCATCCTTGTACTCCTCGAGCGAATCCTCGGGCACCTGCAAGGCGTAATGAGGAATCGTCGTGGCATAATATAAGAAGAACGGAGAAGATCGGTTGCTGCGAATGAAGTCGAGCGCCGCCTGTTCCATGTGGTCCGGCGCATAATCCATTCCCTGCAACGAGCCGAGAAGAACGATGATAAAATGTGTTTTCGTAGTTGGAGTCCCCTCGGATTTGGTGGCCGGTCTTGTGGCGCCATTTCGGTGGCAGCATGAGTTCTCGGCACGGTGATTATTGCGGCGCCAGCGTCTGGATCACGGGTGCTCCGAGTTCGATCACGTTGGAGCAATTGATCGCGTCGCAGATTTCACCCTGAACGACGACTCGCGCGAAGAACGCGACGGTTCCGGTCTTTGGAATTTTGGTCTCGGCCATGAGGATCCGACTACTGGGCGATGATCCCGATGGAAGGGAAATCGATTTGCCTTCCCATTTTGCGCGGCGGTAGTCCCCGGTGGGATCGGTCGTTGAATATAGTCGGAGTTCCTTGATCGCAGCGCCGGCGAGGTTGGTGAGGGACAGGTGGAGCGACGCCTGCTCACCGTTGCTTTTTTGCTGGAGCCGCATGCCGGGTGTTCGCTGGCCCAGAAACGTCGCAGCGACGGCGTGCCGCCAGCCCAGGGCGTGGTCCATCGTGCCACGACCGTGGCCGTAGTCGGCAACCCTGAGGAATGCCCACTCGGCTTTGAGATCGTCGGCGTAGTATTGATCCGATAGCAGGTGAGACAGGTGATCGTTTGTCCCGACGGCCGGCATAACGAATTTCCCTTTGAGCTTGTCGCCCCAGCGATCGACCTCGAAGAAATCGAGATATTCCTGGAATCGCCTGTCGCCGAACCGCTGCCAGATATTCCGTGCGCTTTCACCAGCGGGGCCGGTTTCCTTTGGTTTGACGTCCCATCCCCAGCGCTCGCCTTTCAGTCGCGTGGCTTCCTTGATGTCGCCGGTATTCCAGGCAGTCGGGAAGGCGCCGGCAAATCGCGGATCCCCGGCCAGGACAATCATCGCGGCCATGCCGCCCTTCGAACTGCCGGTCGCGACAAACCGGGTGGCCTGAGCTTCCGGCAAAGCGGACGCCACCGTGGCCGCGGCGGAGAAGATGCGCGCAAGCGCATAGTATCCCGTCTCTCGTACGTCGCCGGTCGCAAAATAGGCCCGATCGCCTTGTGACATCAGCTGTCCCAGGTTCTTGACTTGGAATTCCTCCTTCGAAAACACTTCCGGCACCACCAGACAGGGGACACCGAGGCCGGCGACGACGCTTTCCACCCAGTCGTGCCCAGCTTCTTTCGCCTCGGTCCCATCCTTACCCATGATGATGGCGACCCCCCCCATGGCTCGATCGGCGATGCGCGGTTCCGGGATGAAGAGTCTGGCCTGGTGTTTCACCTCGACGCCCCGGTAGGTCTGGCTGACGAATTCCAGGTCGATGCGCTTCATCGTCCGGCCGGGGAAGAATGCGCAACGAACGGACGTCGTTTCCTTCCGCTCGTACTTCACGCGATCGATCGACACGGGCGCGTCGAAGGCGAACAGTTTTTCCAGCGAGTCGAAGCGAACGGGCGTGGCAACAACGGCGGACCCGCCCCGTTCGGCGCCAGTGTCAACCGCCGCCGGAAGTGCCACCGACATGGTGAGGGCGCCTAAATATAGGAGCACCGCAAATGACGTGTTGGTGAATACTCTCATGGCGGCGTTTCTTTCTGGTTGATGGTGGGCCCGATCCTCACGGTCGGCGCGTCGCGATGGTCACGGTTGACTTCGCGTGAGCCAGAATCTCGGCGCGGGAAAACCAACCCCGCTTGTATTCACCATTGGTGTACCGCAGCGTTTGGTCGGCGAAATGCGGAGACTTCGGATGGTCGCTCTGGCCGTAGGGCACCATCGTGAAGACGCGCGGTGGACTGCTCATCTCCGCCACCATGAGTCCATCCGAGCCACCGTTGGCGATCCATTTGCCGTCGGCCTTGCGATTCGGAGCCTGGGACGTCTGCCACATGCCCTGCGAGGCCGCGTCCGCGGCGCCGCTGGCAAACCGGCTGCCGTCGGCCAGCGCGATGAAATTAATCGCTCCCCATTTCGGCGTAGGGGTGCCGTAGAGCTTCACCAGCGATTCCGTTGCTCGCAGGAGCGCGACGTGCGCCGCCTTCACTTTTTCCAGCGGCACCAATTCCGGATGGGCGGGCAGCATCGGAAGCGTATTGCGAATGTCCGCGACCTCCCCGAGGCCACCACCTTGCAGACCGGGCTTTTCCTCGCGACCGAGGGCGTCCAGCCATTCGCGATAGACGGCGTAGCCGGTGGATTCCTGCGCCGCCCGCGGATTTTTCTTCCATTCGGTCAGCGCCGCCATCGCTCGATCGACATCGGCGTTGCCACCGTTGCCCATTTCCCGGTATCCGCGCTCGATCAGCGGCATGATCCACTCGGCACCCACGATGTGGGTGTCGAGAGACCATTCCTGTAGATCTCCCAGACTGTGCTTGGGCCGACCTGTGATGAGATCAACGACCCGTTGCGACCGGGCGGGCAACCCCGTCCGCTTTGGCGCGAGCAGCAGCCAATCCGGGAAGTCGGTCCGGGACAGGCGCCAGGCTCCGGCGCCAATCTCCCAGTCCGCTGCGTTGCTTGCTTGATAATATCCGCCGCGATCATTCTCGGATCCGGGCATCTGATCGAACGGCACAATCCCGCGGTAGAGTGAATCTCGCCGGGTGCCATCCACCGCTTTCACCCAACTGTAGTGTGCGTTGCGCACGCTGAGCCGGCTCCACCAAGTATAGTAGATATTGCGATCGACATCCGTGTAGAAAACATTCGCGCCATCCACCTGGCGAAGTGCGCATGCCGCCTTGAAGTCGGCCAGGTTCCTGGACGTCAGGGCGCGATACAACTGCTCGGCCACGCCCACCTCCCCGTCAAGACTCATGCCGGCCGCATGGATCACACCCTTGCTCCGGTTGAATACCGGCCCGTGAATTGTTTTCGCCACGGAACGGATCTCCGCCTCCTGACCCTTCACGGCGATCCGCTCCTCGACGAACTCCAGGTCGCGAACTCCACCGTCGAACAAATACTGCTTCGGATTCTCCGGATTGGTTCCGAGGGTGAAGCAGTCTCCGCGATCCGCCGGATTGCGGGTCAACGTCCAGGCGATCCGGTCCGTTACGCAGAACATGAAAAGGGGGCAACCCGTCATGCCGAATCCGTGGGCTTCCACCTCCGGCGTGACATAATGCTTCTCGTACCACCGGTTGAACCCGCTCCAGGGCGTGTGCGGGTCGCTGAGCATCAGTCCATTTCCGCTGACACTGCGAGAGGGGCCCAGCACGGCACCGTTGGATCCTTCACCCCTGATCGAATCCCCTCCCCGGCCGACCAAATCTCTCTGGGCTTCGGCCAACTGGCGGTACATGCCGCTAAATAGGTAGATGGCCAGGATTTCCTGTGGCTCGACGGTGCGGGCGGTGGGCGGAAGGGTTTCGGACGTGTTCTCCAGATAATGGTTGATGCCGGCGGCATAACCCTCGAACACGCGCCTCACCTTTTCGGGGACGTGATCCCATTTCTCGTAAGCGGTGCGCCGAGCGCCCGTGACGCGCGACCTGTAGTCACGCTCGACTTCTCCGGCCCCCAATTGCCGGGCCCGCGTCCCGGTTGCGGTCAGCACATTATCCATCAAGAGCCCGAGCCGATCCTCCGCTTGCACGTAGCCGTCTCCGAATGCCGCGTCAGGCAGGCTGTCCGCCATGATATAAGGCACTCCGAACGCATCACGAATGATGGTGGCCTTGAATGACCCGCTGGCGTGGGTCGCAGCCCGCCCGATCGGCGCGAGCACCCACAGGACACCGAGAAGAGTGAGGGGATGGATGCGGATCATCGTGGGCATGCCTTACAGGTGGCGCGCGATGAGATCGGTCAAGGCTCGCACCGCGCGGAAGGGATCTGGGGGCACATAGGCGGGCGCCCACAGTTCAATTGAATAGACGCCCTTGAAGCCGCTTTTTTCCGCCGCGGATACGCAAGCGGCGATATCGTACGAGGTGTGCCGGTAATCGGCGTCGAACTCCATGCCCTTGGCCGAGACGAGGTGGGCGGAGGGAAGAATCTGATCGAGGAACGCCACGCGCTGCGGCGGGGTGAAGCCGGCCGGCATGTTGCCAAAATCCGGCAGCGAACGGCACCATGGGCTGTTCACCGCCGCGACAATGGCCGCGATGTTCTCCGCCTTGCTGCTGTGTCCGCCGTGATTCTCCACCAGAATCCTCACTCCGACTTTCTCGCCCTTCGCCGCCAGCCGCGTAAAAGAGTCCGCCGTGGTCCCGAGAGCGAAGGCTTCATCCGGCCTGCCCCCGACATTGGCGCGCAATGACGTCGCACCGCACGCCGCGGCGATGTCCATCCAGTGCTCGACCGTCGCGATGCTGGCCCGGCGTTTCGCCGGGTCGGAGCTCGAAAGATCAAACGGCGGTTCGTCATGCTGGAGGTTGACGACGCGTGCGCCGGCGCGAGCGGCCGCCGCGCGCAGTTCCTCCCCAAACGCGACCGTCGCGGTCGGAAAATGCCTGCTCCACAGCTCCACGTTGTGAAGGCCCAGCTCCTCGACGAACATCGCCGGCACGTCGAGGAGGCGGAAGTCTGGCCCGGTGGGCGCCAGTCCTTGCGGCCGCGTGGAAGCGAAGCGGTGCCGAAACGTCACCGTGGTGCAGCCGATGCGGTCCCGCGGGTCGGCGGCCGGCGGGTCGGCGGACAATCGGAAGGGTGCTGCCACCGCCCCCACCGCCGCCGTTTTCAGGAAACTTCTTCGCTTCATGCTTCGGTATCCACTCCCCGACTACTTTGCGGGCACGAGGGGCCCGGTGGCCGGCAGGCCGGCGAGCCACGCCAGGCCCTGCGCAATGCTGCGCTGGAGCGCCGGGTTTGCCGCCGCCTTCGGCCCGTGGCCGAGCGCGATGTGCAACACCCGGCCCGCGCCCCATGTTCGGGTCCAGGCGAGCGGCCGTTTCGTACCCTCGAAATCGGTCTCCAGCAGCACTTCGTTGTCCGCCGGCAGGTTTCTAAAGAGGAACAACTCGTCGACGATTTCGAAGTCCCCGAGTCCCTCCACCACCGGATGCCGTGGTGCGGTCACGCGAACGCGAACTGGCCCGAGCGGGGGATGTCGTTCGACGTAGCCGCCAATCATCTCGTAAAACTCAGGGTGCGCAGCCACCGGATCCCCCGGCGGCCGCGGCGGCGAGCGGCGAAACGAGGCGGAGGCGGCATGCAAAACCAATAGAGGTTTGCCGGCGCGGACGGCCCCGAGCAGTCCCCGCTCCTCCTCCGGCGCAATCGAGGCGAGCATGCCGTTGAGCAGAATAATATCGTAGGGCTGCAGGCGCGCCAGGACGCCGGTGTCCTCGGCGTAGGTGACGTGAAATCGGCCTCCGCCCTCGAGCACCAGCCGCATGACGGCGGCCGTCGCGAGCGTATCGTGCCAGTGACCGCCGCCGACCCACAGAACGTGTTTCCGGCCCTCGGCTACGCGCCATCCATAGCGGTGTTCCTCGGGATCCCGATCTGCCCCGCGTGCCGGGAGCGCGAAAAACGACATGGCCAGCGACGCAACGACAAACCAACTGCGTGGATCCAAGGCATTTCTCTTCAGAGTTCTTCTCATATGAGCGGGGTTTTGCCCGGCACGGCGAGCGGGTCCACCGCCAGCGGACCGAATTCGTAGGACTTGGGGCTGAGATCGAGCTGGGATTTATCCAGGGCCCAACTGTAGTTGATCGCCCGTCCCGTGTAGGCCGACATGCGGCCGAGGATCGCGGTCATCGAGGCTTCGGCGATCTGTCTGCCATGGTTCAACGGGCTGCCCTGACGAATGCTCTTGATGAAAGCCCGCCATTGAATGAACCGCGGATTCTCAAAGGGACCCGGGTAAGCATAGGGTTTCTCGCCGGCGATGCTTCCATGGGGATTCACGATGCCCCGGGAGCCGCTGACTCGTTCACCGATTCGATGCGAACAGCCCCGGTTCTGGCGGCTGCTGGCGTGTGCCTTCACCCCGTTCGGGTATTCATATTCGATGTAGAAATGATCGAAGACGTTTCCCTTGACCGGCCAGTCATCCCAATTGCTGTGTCCGCCGAGCGCGACCGCGGACTTCGGTGGACCGCCCATGATCCAGTTCAACACGTCAATGTTGTGCACGAGGTTTTCGACCAGGTGGTCGCCAGAGAGCCAGACGAAGTGGGGCCAGCAACGTATCTGATACTCCATATCCGAGCACCCTGCTTTCCGGGGCTCTGCTCGCCAGCGGACAAAATAGTCGTCCCACCGAATAGCATTCGGCAGAGATGACCTGCCCGACCTGGCCGTCGTGCACGCGCTGGATGGTTTCGTTGTAGGGCGGAGAAAAGCGAAGCTGCATCCCGCCCATGAATCCGAGATGCTTCTTCCCGGCCAACTCGGTTGAAAGCAACACCGACCGAACACCGGCTGGGTCCACCGCCACCGGTTTTTCCGCAAAGACGTGTTTCCCTGCGTCCAAGGCTGCGCGGATATGTTGCGGTCGGAATCCCGGGGGTCCCGCCAGAATGATGACATCCACGTCAGTCTGGAGAATCTGCCTATAGCTATCGAAGCCGGAGAAGCAGCGTTCGGGGGTCACCCGCACGGCATCGAAGCGATCCCAGTCGATGTTGAGACTGCCATACTGCGCGCCTGCCTCCCGCGTCCGTCCCTGTTGTGGCGAGCGCAGGCGTTTCAGACCCGCGTCGATCTTTTCCGGAAACAAGTCCGCCAGGGCGACCACCTCGACGTTGGGCGCGGAGATGACTGCGTCCATGGCCGCGCCGATCCCGCGGTTGCCGCAGCCAACCACGCCCACCCGGATCTTGTCGGGATTTTGCGCCGCCAGCGCATGAGCAACCGCCGGACCGCTCACCATCGCTCCGACGGTGGTCGTGGCGCATCGCTTTGAAAACTCCCGCCGCGTAATGATACTTGCCATCGACCTGAAGCTAACATTCCCGGGCCTTCACCGCTATTACGGGAAACCGTAATCAATCCTGCGACACGGATTAAATCAGCCTTTCCCGCATCGCCTTGGCCACGGCGCCAGTGGCGGTGTTGACCTGCAGTTTTTGGTAGATGTGTCGCAGGTGCATGTCCACCGTGTGCATGCTTACGGTCAGGCGATCGGCAATCTGTTTGCGCGCGAGTCCGGCGACGAGCAACTCCAGCAAATCCTCCTCCCGATCGGTGAGGCCGTAGTCGGGCCGCACGGGCGGACGGGAGTTGAAAAAGCCGAGGACGCGCCGCGCGATATGCGGATTGATCGGGGAACCTCCCGATTTTGCCAGGCGAATGGCGTCAGCCAGTTCGTCCATGCCGCAGGTTTTCAGGAGGTAACCGGACGCGCCGGCACAGATGGCCCGGAAGACATTGTCCGCATCTGCGAACACGGTTAGCATCACCACCTCGGTCTGGGGCGCGCGCTCACGGAACAATCGGATGCCCTCGATGCCGCTCATGCCCGGGAGGCCGATATCCATCAGCGCCACGTCGGGCGGAGCGTCGCGGCCCAGAGTCGCCAACGCGTCCTCGCACGTGCGGAAGGTGTGTGCGCAACGCAGCCCCGCGGACTCGTTGATCGCCGCCGCCGCGCTGTCGCGGAAGGCCCGGTTGTCCTCAACCAGCCAGACGGAGATTACTGCTGCAGCGGGCGTCGTCACTCGTTGGAAAGTCGGAGGGCGGATTTTGCGCCGAATGGCGATTTCACACTGGGGTGCAGTGGCACGTCCAACGCCACGGTTGTTCCATTTCCAGATCGGCTGGCCAGCTGGAAACTTCCGCCTAAAACCTCCGCCCGATGGCGCAGGTTGGTCAAGCCCTCGCCCGGCGGTGGGGACATCGAGTCGAATCCCACGCCGTTGTCATGCACGCTTAGCCGCAAGCGACCCTCGCCCGTGTCGACGCGAATCCAAACCATACCCGACTGCGAGTGCTTCACCAGGTTGTTCAGCGCCTCCTTGAAGAACAAATAAACGTGGCGGGTGAATTCCAGCGAAAGCGACAGCTGGGGAACCTCGCCGACGACATCCAGAGTGTATTCGCGTTCCTTCAACATCACCTCCGCCACACTCCTCATCCGCACGAGCAGTTCCTGGAGGTTTCCGTGCTCGGGCTTGAGGAGCCAGACGATGTCGTGCATGGCGTCACTCGTCGCGCGAGCGATGCGCTCGATTTCCTGGTAACCGCGCGCGCTCTCCTGCCCGGCGGCGCGGCGCGCCGCGACTTGAGCCGCGAGCGCAATGCTGCCCAGGTTGCTGCCGATGTCATCATGCAGGTCGCTCGCGATGCGCCCGCGCATCTGCTCGACTTCACGCATCCGCCTCCGGCGCTGACGCCACAATAGCGCGCCCACCCCGCTGGCCAGTCCACCAAGCCCGATTATGATGCTTTGCGCCAGGAGCACCAGCGCGGTGTCGGCCGCGACGCCCAATTCGAGATCGAGCGTGCGCAACCGCTCCTCCAATTGCCGACGACGTTCAAGACCCTGCAACCACTCGGGCAGCTCGATGAGCCGATGCTGGCTGCTGAACCCATCCACGAGGTATTCCCGACGCCATTTCGGAAACCGCGGATCATTGAAAGAGTCCTTCGCGGTGACTGGAACGTCCAAAGCGGCATTCCGGCCGTCCGCATAGATCTGCAATTCGGCTAGCGCGAAAACGCACTCCGCGCTCGTCTGCCAGAGTTTCGTGGCCGTGACGCGCACGAAGCGCCCCTCCGCGTCTCGCTGCGGCAATACCACTACGTTTTCACCGGGATTGGCGAAGTCGCGGTCCGTCCCGTCAACCAGCATTCGCGGATTCTCCAAGCCCGGTTCGTCCGACGACTCTATTTTAAACCGCACCGGAAATCCGAGGCCAGGAACGTCCTGGTAATCGGTGGGTCGCGCCGGGATCAGCCGGATTTCCTGTATTCGCATCCGGCGGCCCAAGTCCACCTGCACCCACTTCACAAGGTCAGGTTTCTGCTCGTGCCGGCTATGAAACCCATTCGAGGCGCTTTCCTCGCGCACCACCGGCAGACCGAGTCGTCCCTGGCCATCCACCAGGAAACGCGTGGCCCACTGCGCATTGTCCGGAGGCAGGCGCGAAGCCGTCACCACGCCACCGATCGCAACGTTGCGATTCCCCGCGAGCACCATCAACTCACCGAGCGCAAAGACCCAATCCTCCCGGCGCGCAAAGTGTCGGTCCACGGTCAGTCGGACGAACCGCGCCCGCTTCCCATTTGCCGGAATGAGGGCGGGGTACTCACCCGGATTCCGAAAATCCTCCCGTGAATGGTCCACCACTGTTTCTACGGCCGCGAAGTCCGCCAACGTTGACACTTCGACGCGAAATCGTACCGGAAACCCATAACCGAGGGCGGAAAACACGCCCGTGTCCATCCGCACCGGCACCAGCGCTATCGTGTCGATCGTCTCTTCCGTGCCGAGGTCCACCTGCACCCAGTATTCTTCCGTGACTGAAGCCAGAATCGGCGCGTGAAAACCGAGCGCCGCGCTCTGCTGGCGGCCACTCGCGATGGGCAATCCTGCCAGTTCCAGGCCAATCGCCCGGCGTTCTGCTTCCAGACTTCGAACTCGTCCGTTCACCAGACGTGCAATGGACCACTGAAAGCCGGATTCATCCATCCGTCGTTCGCCCGGCCGATCCGCGTCACGGGTGAGCTTTCCCGCCGCACCGTGCGCAACAAGGGCGCAGGTCACGCT
>JBBRCR010000161.1:0-15960 GCA_038204695.1 Opitutales bacterium
TTGTTAGAGCTGCCGCCCGGATACTTGTACAAGTTCAGCTGCTCGATTTTCAGGGCATCCTGTTTCAGGATCGTTTTAAGGACGGAACCGAGCTGCTCGGGTTAAGCCTTCGCGATGAACGCGGGATTCGGCACCGTGATCGCCTCGACCCCGTCGGTCGAGCGGGCCCGCATCAGGTAATTCTTCCCGTTCTGCAACAGCTCGAGCGAAGCGATCGTGACGGGTGTCTTCAGGAAATCCAGCTTGAGCACGGGCGCGTCCAGGATCTTCCTCAGGTCTTCGGCCGAAGGCGAAGAACCCGTGGCGGGCGAGGCAGCGGAAGCGACATTTCGCGATGCACCGAGCAACGCGAGCGCAGCGGATTTTTTCAGGAACGTGCGGCGAGGCACCGCTGAAAACAGGCGGGGAGTGTTCATGGGGAGGAGATTTGCCGCCGCGCGGGCGGATGAGCAGAGCAACCCGAAACCGAGACGCAGCCTTTGGCCACCCGGCGCATCAGGCAATCACTACGTGCGGGCAGACGTCCATTCGCCGCTCCATCCGCTAATTCGCCGACACGGGCCGGCCATCGCGCGGCGCAGGCGGCACCGGCGCCACACCGGGCAGTTCGCCGCGACGTTCCTTCCAGGTTCGTGTGCTCATGTCGCCAATCCACGATTGGTAATATTTCCGGTCCAGGTGCAGTTCGACCGTCACGACAGGCGTGTCAGTGGTTGCCTCCGCCAGAAAGTCTCCCAGCGGATCGACCACGGCGCTTCTCATGCTGTAACTCGATGAAACGATGAAGGTGTGGTTTTCGATGGCCCGGGCCGGCAGCAACCGCTCGTTGCCGCCCCAGATGGGCAGCAACACGAGTTCGGCGCCCTGCAAGGCGACGGCGCGCCATGGCTCGGGGAATTGCAGATCCCAGCAAACCAGCAGCGCCACCCGTCCGAAATCCGTATCGAATACCGGATACGTGTCGCCAGGGGTCAGCCCGCCCTCCCACTCCTCGCGGGGAAGATGCGTTTTCCGATACACGCCCGCCACACGGCCGGCGCGATCAATCAGGACGGCGGAATTATACACGGCAGGCCCCGCGCGCTCGAAGATTCCCGCGACTACATAGGACCGCAGCTCCTGCGCGAGCGCACCCAGGCGGTCCGTGGTCGGCCCCGGAATCGACTCGCTCACGTCGGCATAGTTTTTGCCCGTACTCACAATGGTGATACCCTCGGGCAAACACACGATATCCGGCTTTTGCGCCGCCGCCTGTCGCACCAGCGCGCAAAACTGTTCCACGTTGCCCGCGGCGGATGGGGCGCCCCGGGGCCGGTGGTGCACGGTCATCGCGCGCACGACACGATCCGGAGCCGAAGCCACTTCGACCAGGGAAATGTCGTCCCACCACACCTGGCCACCCGGCGCGAACGCCAGCGAAAGTTGCACTTCGAGCTCCCGCGCGGAGTCGGGTGCGCCCAGAATGCTCTCGAGCCTGGTCCAACCGCCCGCACGCGCGACATCGAGTGGGAACTCCGGTGGGCGCGCCGCCACCTTCAGCGCCTTCGACTCTCCATCGAGCCACTGCAATCGTGCGATGACGGCTCGGCGCTCATTCGCCACATTGACCGGGCGATACCACGCGGTGAATCGGTACACGCCTCCGCTGCGCACCCCGGTTATGCTCCGGCGCCACGCGCCAAAATCCGAGGGAAGTCGCGCGCTGATGTGCAACGCGCCGCCTCCGTTGCGACCGCCCTCCGGCGCAAACGAGAATTGGGGGGAAATCTCCGTCCGCGGAGACCATTGTTGCCAGCCGGCCGCCGCGGAAGCGGCCGCAAAGCTGAACGCCGCCAGCGGCGCTCCGTCCGCACCCAGGATCACCGGCCGGATCCCCTGCATCACGAAACCGAATACGGCGGCTCGGGCGACCGCCATGACGACCGCTCGACGGGGATGATAACTGCCAGTCATCCACCCAACACGCCGGCTTCAGGCACAGGTGTCAACGCGTCGGAGCGCGACGATGCGGAGCGCCGGCGTCCCGGCCCGCCCCCCGGCGGCTCGTTGCACTCGCGAGCGCCAATTGGTGCAAACAATGCACGCGGGGATCGCCTCACTCCCCATCGCGCGATGAGCGGAAGTGTCATCATCACCGCAAGCCCCCTACAGCCTGCGCGTTAGTGCAGCGCAGCGGCGCCCGGCATGTCGCATGCAAGGAGGAACGCATGAGACATACGATCGAGATGCTCCATGCCGCCCAAGCGACGCTGCTCCACGAAGCTCCGGGTTCCGCCAAGCACCAGAGTTGCCTGCTCGAACTCAAGGCGTGCATACCCGCTCCCATCCTGGCTCATTTCCTCCGCTTGGTGGAACAGGGCCGGCCCGGCGTGTCGCTGGTTCGACACGGCGTATGTTGCTGCTGCCACATCCGCGCGGCCTCCGGGCTGGTAGCCGCGCTGGTCAAACCGCATGACGTTCACCTCTGTGAGAATTGCGGATGCTATCTGCTTTTGCCAGAGGAGGAGATCACCGTGGCGTCGGCGCCCCTGCCGGTCGCGCCTCCCCGCCGGCGCGGCCGCCGGCAACATGAAGTAGTTGTAGCATGAATACACAAACGAGCCTCATGACTCTCGCTGATTTCACGCGCGCAGAGTTGTGCCTGCCGAACCTGCAAGGCCGGGATCCGGCCGCCGTGCTGTCCGAACTCAGCGGCGCGCTGGAGCGGGAACATCGGGTGCCGGCGTCGCTCTCGTTGTTCAACGTCGCCTTGAACCAGTATTTCTTCGCGAACGGCGACACGATCGGTGCGGCCGCGTATTCGCTGGGCCGGCTGGCATCGCTCCACACGACGACGTTCGCCGTGGGGCAGGCCCGCGAGCAGTTCTGGTGGCGAAACGGCTGCGCGCCGGTCTACCTGGTCTTTCTCATCGCCGCACCGCCCGACGATTCGTCAGCGGAAGCGGCCATCATCTCCGGCGTGAAGCGCCTGGTTGAAGACCCGGCGACCATGCGGACGATGCAGGCCAGCGGCAGTTCCAGCCGGATGTTCGCTGCGCTGGCGCGCATCCCGCTCAACGGGCTCAACGCGTCGGCTCACCCCGCCACGCTCGCATAGCCGCGAGCGGATGCACCTCACTCAATCTGCCCGACCAAGACAGGGCTCACGCCAAAGCGCGAAGACGACTTTTGGTTATCGGTTGTTGGTTATTCCGGACCAAGCCGCCGTTCAGAGTCGCGGCGCTACTCGGACAAGACTTCGCTCACGCGGCGGTCCGTTCCACGGCGGCGATGGGTTGTTCCGCCAGCGCTAAATACAACGCGGGGCAATCCCGTTAGGGTGATGCCCGCGGATCCGCCTTGTGTCGCCCCGTCGCGCGACGCACCGAGGAGCCGCCCCCTGCTCAAACCATCGCTTGCACTGCTTTCCGGATCCAACGCCGGCCTGCCGTGCGAGGCCAGACCCCGCCGCCACCATGACTCTCAAGCTGTTCCCCGTCGCCTTCCTCGCCGCACTCACCCTGACCGCACGTGGCGCGTCGACGGAGCCGTACGACTGGGCCGCCGGCAGCGTGTTCCGCGAATACACCTATCACGGTGACGCCGTCGATACCGGCAAGATGCCACGCAAGCATTTTTCCGAGTTGGATCCCGGCACGAAACGCCCGGAGCACGCAGACCGGCTCGCCAACACGCGCGCTCCGCGGCTCCTGACGCTCGCGACAAAAGGGGTGGAACGCGCGGAACTGCTGCCGGAATATTGGAGTGGCCACAGCGGCACCACGGGTTGGCTGCAAGTAAACCGCCGGCCCTGGATCCCGCTACCGCGGCCGGTCGGCACCCCTCTGCCCGCGGAGCATTATTATCACACCGTGCTGGGCAACCGCGCCGTGCCCATGGCGGTCAAGGATCTGATCGACGGCGAAAACACCTTCCGTTTCACCGCCGGCCCGCAAGTTTTTGCGAGCTTCGACTGGGGATTCTACTGGATATACGCTTTCACCGTTCGGCTGTATCATCCGCGCGCCGCCGAGCACCCCGCGGCCACAATCGCAAATATCAAGAACGGCGATGCCTTGGGCGAGAATCCCGTCATCGTGGTGGCGCCGCAACCGGGTGCCGCGCCCATTCAGCGTGTCGATGTCTTTGCGTTCTACGAAGACTGCAATTACTCGGGGAGCGGTTTCCACCGCGAGTGGCACGGTCAGACGCTTTATGGAAAGCCGCTGCAGCATGTCGGTTCGGCGACCGCCGCGCCCTGGACCGTGCGCTGGAACACCGAATGGGTCGCGGATCAAGCGCAACCCGTCCGACTCGTTGCCCGCGCGATCGACGAAGCCGGCTGGCACACGGTGACTCCAATGGTGGAAAACCTGCGCTTCGCCCCGCGCGGGCGAAGGGTGACGCTCGTGCGCGCGAGCGAAATGCCGACCGGATTTGGCGTCCGCGCGGGCCGCGAGATGGCCTGCGTGCTCGACGTGCCGCCGTTTGCGGTCAAGCCGCACCGGGCGCAGATCAAGCTGATGACGTGGAGCGGCAGTCACGTCGAACGCATCCGGTTTAATGATACGCAGCTGTCACCGAAGATTGGGCGGGAACATGATTTCTCCGTCGACGCGCTTGAAGTGCCGGTCGACGCGGTGAAGCCGGGCCGCAATGAGTTCGCGATGTTCAGCGCGACCAGGCACCACGCCGCCGAAGTCGACTGGCCGGGTCCGGTGCTGCTGCTCGAGTTCGAAAAGTGATCCTGAGCGCTGTCGGCTTCAGATAACACGGTCTGCCGTCGTTGTTGGCCCTCCAGAGGTGACGTCCGGCAGTGTCATCTCGCACGTGAGAAAGACCTTTGGAAGACCAGGACGGCCGAAAAGGTGTTAGCCGGGAAATTTCGCAACGCAGCGACTCGCGGAGCAACCCTGCGGCGGGTTCCCTTACACAAACCCGCCGCGAACGCCGTCGCTCTCCATCGGATCGGTGGCTTCTCCGTCGGATCGGCGCCTTTCCAGCCGCCGCATTACGTTCGGCCAACCGATCTCGGGCGACTGGAAAGTCGCCCCTTCGCAGCCCTCCACTCGCCGGCGCTCGCAGCCACGGAGTCCCGAATCGCAACTTCGTTTTCCCATTCGCGTTTATTAGCGTCCATTCGCGGTTAAGAATCAGCTTGGCATTTCTTCTTCGGCTGCGGCTGCGCCGCGGTGGGCGCACTGCGACCCAAGGGTTGCGCGCTCAAAATCGTCGCAAACATGCACGATCCGGATCGATATCAGCACACCGCGGCTGGCGCTGCAACCAAAGGAAACGTTTGGATTAGACACAGAGGTCACAGAGGGGGAGTGGAGGTCACGGAGAAAGGCAGATGCTGGTTGGTATGTCTGGTCTCCTCTGTGTCCTCTGGTTCGGCTTCTGTGACCTCTGTGGCCACGCCTTGGATTGGTTTAATCGGGACGGCTCAATTCCACGCAGCTTGCTGCGAGGATGGCTGCCGCCCGCTGCCATCGGGGCGAAGCCCCTTTCTGTGATACCCCGCTGCTTGCGGCGGGGAGGGTTCATGGGTGAAAATTTTCGGCCACTCGCGAGCGTTCTCAAGGCGTCGGCGTAACGTTTCCACTGGTCATCATTGGCTCGGGCCAGTTCAGATGGCGGTGAAGAAACTTGAACGTACCCACGCCATGGATCGTGTGCGGTCCGTCGAAAAACTCGATCTCCGTGCGGTCCGAAAGGTTCAGCTTGTCGTAGAGGCGCTTCACTTTCGCGTACTCATAGGCCACCCACTCGTCGATGCCCACCCCGTCATTGTGGCCACGCTCAACCATAAATGGCCGTGGAACCATCAACGCGGCCAACTCAGCGTACCCAAACGTGAGCCCCATCCGAAACTCCGGCCGCTCGTAGGCATTGTTGTACATATAGCTCTTGGCAAAATCAGTGCCCGCATTCTTCCACGTCCACTCGTTGAAGTCGCCCGAACAGATCGCCAGCGCGTAACGTTCCAGCAGCACGGGCACGCGCATGGCGGTCTGGCCGCCATAGGACAGGCCGTAGAAGCCAATGCGCTTCGGATCAACTTCCGGCCGCTGCGTAAGGAAATCGAGGATACACTCGTGCTGCGCGTTGATGATTGCGAAGATGGTCTTGCCGATCGGCTGCGCCTTCCGTTGCAGGACGCGCGAGGCGTCATCGCCGCAATAGGGATTGTGAGGCGCGAAGACAATGAACCCGCGCTCGACCAGCTGGATGCCATACGCCTTGTACGCCGCGTAGGCGTGCGCGTCTTTGTCCTCGCTGATGACGCTGTCCGGCCGCCCACCGACGCCGTGCTGCGTGACAACCACCGGCCGCTTTTCGCCCGGCTTCATGCCCTTGGGCAACAGGAGATAGCCCCACGCATAAACATCCGGCAGCACGTCGAGCACGACCTCATAACCCGTCCAGGTCGGCCGGTCATGGATCACGCGCGTGCGCGCATTCAGCGGAATTTTTCCCGTCGGATACGAGCCGATCATTTCGTGCCACGCCTGCTCGCGATACGGCCGCATGGCCTCGTGCCACGCATCGGCGGTGGTGGGCGGCACCTTCTTCCAGAGGAACTCGTCGCGCTCGCGGTCGGCGAGTTGCAGCTGTCGTTGCGTGTAACGTTCCATCCCGCGCACTTGACGCTCCTGCCGGGCGACCGGGTCGAATGCGCGCCGTAAATCCGCGGGGGCTTCACCCGGCGGCTGTAACGATTGCAGCGATACGGACAACTGTTGCAGGAACGGCAGCAGCGTCGATTCCGCCACGGGGCCCACGGTTCCGCCGTCGGGGCCGTGATAAAGTCGGATCGCCGATCGGTACGGGCCAGCGAGTCGCTGGGCGCGTTCGGTTTCATCGCGCACGTCACTCATCGCGATCGGCACGAGGCGGCCCGGGGCGGCGCCGATGTGCCCGCGCCGGGGAGCCGGTGGGCCGTCCACCTTTGGGGTTACGGCATGCTCGACGAGCAACGAGCGGGGCACGATCAGCCGCGCGATTTCGGCATCGCCAAATTCGCGGAGCAGCCCGAACGCGTTGCGATAAATCGGTTCGGTCCACAGTCGCTCACGCGGCCCGAAGTAACCACTCACCAGCGCCGCATCGATCCGGCGGTCGAGCGCGGCCGCGTAGAATGCGAGCAATCCACCTTCGCCCCAGCCGGCCACGCCGATCCGTACGCGAGTGTCGCGATTCCGTCGCTCGAACCAGTCGATCGCCGACCGCACTTTCTGTAGCTCATAACCAGCGACGTTTCGGCCGAGCACGAATGATTGCCGGTAGATCCATTCGCGATGCGGGTGATTGGTGTACAGGTTGAGCGAGGAATTGCCCGAGAAGGTGTCGGTGCGGTCGAGGAGGGTGGGGACGATCACCTCGCAGCCGTTTTCAACGAGCCGGCGCGCGTACTGCAGCGCGGCCGGGAGCCCGGGCGCAAGCCCAGTGATGATCTCGGGCGTCTGATCGGCATCGGGAAGCGCGACCACCCGCGCCACGACTTTGCCTTGCGGTTGCAGGAGCAGGCCCTCGCCGGATAAACCGGCGAGCACCGGCCAGCGGACGGCGTAGGCGGTGAACCGATCCGTCTCCGCGACTTTTGCCGGCACGGAGAAGGTGGCGACATATTCGAGGTCCGGCTTTGGTATCCTTGAATCAATTACGCCCAGCATCCGCGCGAGCCGGTCCCGATTCGGTTGCACCGATTTTTCGTACGCCGCCCGATCGCCGGAGACTTCGGCACGCCAATAGACCCCTCGACTGGTGGCGGCCGCGAGGGTCTCGCGTTCGAGGAAGCGATCGATGCCCGCGACCATCTGCGCCGACAAATCGCCCTGCATGGTCAGGGCGGCGGTGCCCGCCAGCGGCGGCGTCGGGAGATCGGCGCCGGAGGCCAGTGCCAATACCAGGAGGCCGAGTGCAGCGCGCCAGCGACAAAGGCCGCCGTTGGGCCGCGTCGGCATGCGGTCAGAACCGGCCGTTAACCCCCATCGTGATGGTGGTGCCGGCAAGGTTGGTGCGCTGCATCTGATCCGGGATGCCGCGGTAGAACGACTCGGGCTCGTTGAAGAGATTGGAGACATCGAGCGTCAGGTTGAGCGATGAACGCAGGTGGTAGGCCACCCCGACATTCGTGATGGTGCGTTTGAACCGGTAAAGATTTCGCCCCGCGCTGGCGGCTGAAAAATTCGTGATGTACTCGCCCGTATAGTTGACCGCGACGCGGGTGCTGATGTTGCGATAGCGCCAACCCAGGCTGAGGTTCCCGGTGCGGGGAATGAAGCCGGGCACCTGGTTCGTGCTGCGGGCCACGCCACTGCCGAAATCGCCGTGCGTGTCGATCACGGTGTAGTTCGCCGAGGCGGTGAGGCTTTTCAGAATTCCGGGCAGAAACGTGAACTGCTGCTGGTAACTGAACTCCCACCCCTGGACCACCGCGGTTCCCGCATTGGCCGAGGTCAGCCGCCGGAAGCCTCCGTATTCGCCGTTGTATCCATTGTCTGTACCCGTGCCGATGATACCTGCTTCCGTCCCCGTGACAATGAAGTCGTCGATGCTCTTGTGAAACCATCCGGCGGAAAAGCTGCCGGCCGGCTCGAAGTAATATTCGAGTGTGGCGTCCCAGTTTTGGGCGGTCTGCGGCAGGAGACTCTGGTTGTTGACCGTCAACGTCTGGTTCGCTTCGCTCACCGTCTCGTTGGGCAGCAGGTTCGACAAGGGTGGCCGGCCAAAACTGGTGGACCAACTGAGGCGTGCCTTGAGGTTGGGCGTGAGGTCGTGGTTGAGGTGGACGCTCGGAAACGACTTCGTGTACTTGCCCTCGAGGTCGCGCCGCGTGCCGGCGTAGTCACGCTGCGCGGAGCCCCCGGGATCGGCGGTTTGCTGCGGCACGCTGCTGGGATTGCGGACGCGAACCCAGCCCCAGCTTTCCGTCTCCGTTTGTTCAGTACGCACGCCGGCGAGGAAGCCGGTGCGGCCGATTCGGCCCTGCGTCATGACGTAACCGGCGGTGATCTTTTCCGTCACGCCGGCGGTGCCGGTGAATTTCGACGATTCGTGGAAGTAAACGTCCTCGCGCCAGAGTTGCGGATTCGCGGGCTCGCGGGTGCTGATGAAGTCACTGGCCTGCCATTGCGGGATTTGCCGGCCGGTCTTGACGGTATCGAACATGAGCAGGGAGGGGTTGGCCGGCAGCGCGCCCGTGCCGAGGTAAGTCCACCGCCGCGACCGGTCCTGGTTTTCGGCCGCATTCTCGCGGTGCATTGCTCCCGCTTTCAGGAAAGCGGAGAAACGGGTGGGAAGTTCGTAACGCGCATTGGCGTGGAACTCGGTAACCTCGCGATCATTTTCACGATTGCTGTTCAGGAGAAATCCGTTCGGCCGGTAGTTGTCGGGGTTCGTGATGTCCGCCCCCTCCGTCTGGATGAACCGCGGATACAAATCTGATTCCGTGCGGTCGAGGATCCAGCCGACGTTGGTAATCCGGTTCGTCAGCTCGCCGCCCTTGCCGCTGCCGCGGTTGACGTGGCTCTGGTTGTAACTCGCCTTGTAATCGAGCTTCAGCCGGCCGAACTCCTGCTCGACCCCAAAGTCGGCGTTGCGCATTCGGACGAACACGTTGTTCGGTCCGAGGACCGACACATCGATGATGGAGGTCGGCGTCGCCCGGACCTGGGTGATTCGATCCGTGTAGCCCGGCAAAATCCCCGCGTTGCCCGTCGTGCCCACGTTCTGATTCGTGAAGGCCCGTGTTTCATAGCGGCGGCGGAACTTTTCGTTGTTGTCGTTGGCGATGCCATTAAACGTCAGCTTCGTTGTCGCCGAGAGGCGGTAGTCGATCTTCGTGTTGAGGCTCCGCTGCATGTGCGGATTGAAGGTATCGGTGGTGCGATAATCGAAAACGAAGGCCGGCGTGCTCGTCGTATTCTGAAAATCGCGCGTGGTGAGAAACCAGCCCGTGGCGTATTCGCTGTAGAACAGATTGACCGCCACGCCGAGATTGCGGTCCTCGCCGAATGCGCTGAACACCTCCTGATACCCAAGGTTGAACAGCGGATGGAAACGATGCGCCTCGCGCAGGGGCGTTTGCTGCGTGAAAGAGGGCGCGAGCCGGCCGGAAAAATTGTAGGTGATGCGCCGCTTTTCCTTCATGCTGAGCGGCGAGCGGCTCTTGAGGTTCATGGTGCCGCCGAGCGAGTCGGCGCCCTTGTCGGGCGTGTGGCCCTTCGTGAGCTCGAGCTGGTCGAACATCGCGCTGGTGTAAACGTGCAGCTGGTTGGCGCGGCCCATATTGTCGTCGCGGCTGGTGAGCAGCACCCCGTCCATCGTCACCGTGTTGAGGCCGGGCTGCATGCCTCGTATCGTAAATCCGGAGACAAGGCCCGCCTCGTTGAGATTGCCGGCCACGCCCGGGAGCAGGATGGCGACCTCGCTGGCACTCGTGTTGGGCAGGTTGCCGAACGAGTCCATCGCCACGACATTCTTCACGTTTTCCGCGTTGCGCTGGGCGGTGATGGCCGCGGCAGCGCCTTCGCGTTCCCCGGCCACCGTGAATTCCTGCATCCGGTAAATCCCGCTGGTGAGATCGAAATTACGCACGGCGCGCTCGCCCGGGGCGATGGTCACCTGGCTGCGAATTGCGTCGAGTCCCGTATAGGATGCGACGATGTCGTGCGTGCCGGCGGGAATGGAGCTGAGCACGAAACGGCCGGTGAGGTCGGTGAGCGTGCTCAAACCGAGCTGAGGCAGCTCGACGCGGGCGCCTTCCAGCAGATTTCCAGTGGCGGTGTTGCTGATCGTGCCGGTAACCGTGCCGGTCGCCTCCGCGGCGTGAGTTCGGGAAAACACGGCCAGATACAGGAACAGGCAGCGGGTGAGGAGGATTAGGCAGGGGTGGCGGGTCATGGTCAGTGGGCGTTCAGTGGGCCGGAAGTTGGCTAACGCACTCCGCCCATGAGAGGGATGGGACGGAAGCGCGGGCAGATGGGACATCGAAAGAAAACGAGGCTGCCGATATTGCACGCCAAAAAAAGCGGTGTGTTGGCGCGTTCCGCCGCTCACGCCGAAACGCGCGGCTGCCGTGCATTCCGGAGGACGATCCGCCGTTAGTCGCCGTCGGTCTTCGGGTGCGCCTTGAAAAACGCGGCGCGAACCGGCGCGGGCATGGGCGAGTTCGCGCCCTTCACCGAGCGCCAGACGATCTCGTTCAACACGATGTCATCGGCTTGATCGGCTTCGGCTAGATTCAGGCGCAACGACTCGCGCGCACCCCAAGCCATGGCGGAATTCTTTGCGTTTAGATCGACCTGCGCCGGCCGCGCCGTGTAGCCGGCGAGATTCGGAGTCAGGTCGAACGCGCCAAACATAGGAGCCGCCGCGGCGTCGAACTGCGACATCGGCTGCAGGCCAAGGATCAGCTCGATCGTACGCAACATGCTCGTGGTTGAGTAAAGGGTGGAGTCCACCGCGCCGCGCCGGGCATATGGACTGATGACATAGGCGGGAATGCGATGGGCGTCGACGTGGTCCGGTCCATTCTGCGCGTCGTCCTCGAGGACGAAAATCGCGGTTGTCGGCCAGAACTTCGAGCGGCTCACCGCTTCGACGAGTTGCCCGAACGCGAGATCGTTATCGGCGACCATGGCGGTGGGTGTGAGGACGCCGGGCCGCGTTCCGGACGTGTGATCGTTGCCGAGCCGCACCACCTGCAAACGCGGCATCGTGCCTTCCGCCTCGAAGCGCCGGAGTTCGGCGATGAAGCGCTCCATGCGTTTGACATCTGGATACGCCAGGTCGAACGCGCGATACAGCGGATCGATATGATCCTTTAGAATGGGAAGGGACGCGATGGCACCGCCGCGCGAATTGCGGACGAATTCACCATAGCTGCGATACGTCACACCCGCGCGGGCCGCCTGGTCCCAGAGATAGCCGCGCGCCGGCGCCACCCAGTCATAGGTTCCCTCCGCCGGGAATTCGTATTTGCGTCGTTTGTTGTGGCCATAGCTGAGTGGCCAGGCCTTTTCGACAAAGTCGCTCGCGTAGGCGCCCATCGTCCACTCGTGGCCATCTGCGCTGACTTCGCCATCGACGTAAAAGTTGTCGAGCAGGACGAACTCGCGCGCCAGCGCATGGTGGTTGGGGGTGACGTCCTCGGGAAAAAGGCAGAGCCGCGGATCCCCATTTCCTTCGGCCATATCGCCCAGAATCTGGTCGTACGTGCGGTTTTCCTTCACGACATAGATGACGTGCTGAATCGGCGACGGATCGCCGATGCGGCCTGGAATCGGATGGTGGGCAGGCCGCTCCTTCCGCGGATGCAGGGGTGAAGCGAGGGGAGTGTTGGCGAGCGCTTGCTTCGTCCACTCTGCCATGCGCGCGGGGCGCTGCGATGGCGAAGGGAGTTCGATCAGGCTGAGCGTTCCTTTGAAGAGGCTCCCAATATACTCGACCATACCGCGTCGGTTATCCCCGGGAAAAGGACCGCCGGGATTTGCGGCTGAGTGGGCACCCTTGCCGTTGGCTACCACGAGTGTCCGCCCGTCGGAGGTCACTCGCACCGACGTGGGAAACCACCCCACGGGAATGAAGCCGAGCGAGGTGGCGCGACCGCGGTTCGAAATATCAAAGACTGCCACCGCGTTGTTGTTCGCATTCGCCACGTAGAGAGTTTTCCCGTCCGGCGAAAGGGCCACGCTGTTCGGCATCGAACCCGGCGGCGCGTCGGGCTCGAACGAGCCGGAGAGCGTTTCGAGTATCCGACCTGTTGTGACGTCGATGGCGCTGACGGTGTTCAGGTTCGCTTCGGCGACAAAGAGCCGTCCATCCGCGCTGAGGGCGAGCTCGTTCGGGTGCGCACCTACGGGCCAGCGTGCGAGTTCGACGCCGGTTTTAGCGTCGAGCACGAGCACGGCGGATTTCGCCCAGAGGCTGACGTAAACGCGGCCGCGTTTCTCGTCCGGCAGGCAGGCGTAGGGGAACGTCGCATTTGGATTGGTGGAGGTCAGGACCCGCTCCGATTCGTCGTCCACCCGCGCCTCCTGTTCGGGTGCACCGAGGGGACGCGACCACAGCGCCGTGCCCTTGGTCGCATCAATCTTGGTGACGCGCTGGCCCCAGCCTTCCGCGACATAGAGGGCGCGGCCATCGGCCGAGCTGGCCAGACCGATCGGTATGCCCATCTCCTCGACGCGGCGGAGACGCAATTCACGGTATCCAGAAAGATAACCCTGCTCGAACGTGAACGCGTGCACGACTTCCAGCGACGCGCCGCTGCAATAGAGCTGTTTTCCGTTGGGAGACCACGTGAGCCCGTAGAATGCTTCTTCGAGGGTGACCTGCGAGACGGGTTGCCCGCTCGCCACATCGATGATGCGCACCTCGTGTTGCGAATGGCCGCAGTGGAGGATGGCGGCGTATTTGCCTCCTGGATGCAGGGCGATGTTCACCGGGAAGTCGCCGAGCGGCAGCTGGCGGCCGACGGGCCGAAGCGACCATTGATTGGGCAGAAGGACGGAGCCGTCGGGCTGGATCCCGGGAAGGATCACGCGCGGTTTCGCCGCGACCGCACTTGCGACTGAAATGAGGAGGGCGGCGAGCCAGCGGCCGCGGAGCGTGACGGTGTTCATCCGGCGCGCAGCGTTGCGAAGCCTCCGCTGGTTTCCAAGTCCGCACTGCCGGGGAGTCGCCGAGGCTGAATGCTGGATCGAGCTGGTTGGGGCTGCGAGCGCCTGCGTGTGGTTGGCCGTCCACTCGCTGGCGCTCGCAGCTACGGGCTCGCAACTACCGACTTTGCGGAGATCTCAGATCAGATCAGCCCCAGCTTCATTTTTCCCTCTTCAGAAATCATCTGCTGATTCCACGGCGGTTCCCAGGTGAGCCGCACATCGGCGTCGCTCACTCCAGGGACGAGCAGGATCTTCGACTTCGCATCCTCGGCAATCGCCGGACCCATGCCACAACCGGGGGCCGTGAGCGTCATCGCCACGGTGACCTTGTAGCCCGCTGGTGGCTCCGGCGCAGGCGCGTCGATCTGCTCGATGTCCATCGAATAAACGAGCCCGAGGTCGACGATGTTGACGGGAATTTCCGGATCGAAAACCTGCCGGAGTTGCTCCCAAACCGCCGCGGGATCCGGAGCGCCATCGGAGAGCGTTTCGGCTTTGACGGCGGTGTCCTTGATTTTTTCTCCGATGGCGTCGGCATCGGCCCCATCAATGCGAAAAAGACCGAAGTCGGTCTGCACCGTGAAACTGCCGCCGAGAGTCTGATGGATGAAGATTCGAGAGTTGGCGGGCAGCAGCTGTTTTTCACCGGACGGAATCTGCGTGGCCGTGACGGCGCGGGAAAGAATGCGTTCGCGGTTGGTGGCGTTCATAGGGGTCTAATGATGAAAAGTAGCGGGTAGCGGGAAGCGTTTAACAGTAGCCAGTAGCGGGTAGTGAGTAGAAGACCTGCAGCGTTTAGATGTGAAGTGGTAAAGCCAGCGAGGCACTGCCTCAGACCCATTCAGCCACCGATTTCACAGATGGGCACAGATTCAGAGCGCTGCCTTGATCGGTGTTTATCTGTGCCATCTGTGGTTGGATTGGGATTGGAAAAACTTGACCTGTTCGCAACGAGTTTCGGAGTTCAAGGATTCTAGCATCCTCGCTACTCGCTAGTTCTCAACACCACTGCTCCCTACTTCCTGGCAAACTGCGTTTGAATCATCGCGCGGAGGGCAGCGTGGAGGTCGTCGTTCTCGAGTCGGTTGAGCACTTCCTCGAAGAAGCCAAAGGTCAACAGCTCGTCGGCCATCTCCTTGCGGATGCCGCGCGATTGCAGATAAAACTCCTGTTCGGGATCGATTCGCGACGATGTCGCGCCATGGGTGCAGCGCACATCGTTGGCCTGAATCTCGAGGCCCGGTAAGGAGTTGGCCTCCGCCTCCTCGCTCAACATGAGGTTGCGGTTACTCTGATAGGCATCGGTCTTCTGGGCGTCGGGATCGACGATGATCAGGCCGGAGAAAATCGTCTTCGCCTGATCGCGCAGCGCGTTCTTGTAGAGGAGATCCGACTTCGTGTTCGGTGCCTGATGAATTTGCAGGGTCCGTTGATCGAACTCCTGCGTCTGGTCGGCCACCGACAGCGCAAGCATCTCGGAAAACGCGCCGGGTGCCTGCAATTGCGAGAGCGATTCGTGCCGCGCCTGGCGGCCGCCGAGATGAAGATTGAGCGATTGCACGCGAGCGTCACGGCGGACGACGGTGGAATTGAATTGAAACGACATCGTGTCGCGCGACCACGCTTGCGCTCCAATATACGTGAGCTGCGCGCCGTGCGACGCATAGAGGTCGTTTGCACCGCAGGCAAACTGCGGCACCGCGTCTGCCGACACAAACGTGTCCACCACCGTGACCTTCGAGTTCTCCTCCGCGATGACGAGAGTGTGGGGGAAAACCGCGGCGCCACTACCGGAGGCGATGTGCGTGATCAGGATCGGCGCGGGCAGTTCGACCCCGCGGGGAATATAGATGAAGGCGCCGTCGCGGAGAAACGCGGTGTGCAACGCCGCAAATTTTTCCGAGCCGAGTTTTTGCGGCTGGGCCATGAAATGCGCCCGTAGCAAGTCCGGATGTTTGAGGACCGCGGCAGACAGCGTCGTGATGATCACGCCGGGCGGCAGTTCCATCCAGCCGTGCTTCTGACCGCCATCGACGGCCGTGTTGTTGACGAACGTGAGGCTTGCCGCGTGCGGGATCGCGAGCGGCGCCTGCGAGGCCTTTTCGGCGGTGCGCAGCGCGAAATTATCGAGCGTCAGCCCAAGGATGTTGCTGAAACGCCAGGATTCATCCGTGCGCTTCGGCAACCCGAGCGAGGCGAACTTTTCGTAGGCGGCACGTTTGCGGTCGAGCCACCACGAAGGCGCGTCCGCCGCCCCCGCAAGGTGCGACGCAAACACGTCGGGTGTGAACGAGCCTAACGGCGACTTGGT
>JBBRCR010000162.1:0-15917 GCA_038204695.1 Opitutales bacterium
GCGCCCGCAGGGAAGCGCAGGCGCGACGAGCGAGGGGACGGGCGAAGGTCGGCCTTCATCTTTCGCAGGCGGGCGGGCGGCGGGGAATCCGGCCGACGCAGACCAGCGTAAAACCGCCGCAATGCGGGCAGCGCAGGTGCCACGACGGCTCGTCGAGCTTGGGCCGCACGATGATCGGCACCGCCAGCAGTGTCTCGACGATCATCCGACGCTTCTTCGCCGCCGGATGCATCCAGCCGAAGTAGCGCACGCGGTGCTGGCCCGGCGGCAGCACATGCTGGAGATACCGCCGCATGAACTCCTCCGCCGTGAGCGTGCACGCCTTGCGTTCCTGCGTCGCCGAATCGGTGTAGCGAAACGTCACGGCTTCGGCGGCCGCCGTGACGAAGCGTTCGTCGCTGATGGCGGTGCGGCTGACATAGCGCGCGAGATACTTGACCACGTTCTCGCCGGAGCCGGCCGGCTGCCCGTGCACCCACCAGCCGTGGCGCCAGCAGGCGTCGGGCACCTGGGCGTGCAGATCGGGGGCGGCGTGGCGCAGCGCCTCGGAAACCCCCTGGCGCAGCGCCGCCTCCACCGCCTTGCTCGGTAGCAGCCAGTCGGACCGGCGGGAGAGGCGCCATGTCTTGTGATCGGCCGTGAGGCCGCCACCGGGCACGATGAAGTGCAGGTGCGGGTGATACTGAAGCTGGCGGCCAGTCGTGTGCAAAACGCCGAGCAAGCCGAGCTCGGCGCCGAGGTGTCGGGGGATCGCCGCCACAGTTTGCAGCGCCGTGGCCGCCTGGGTGAAGAACAGATCGTAGAGCACCTCGGGGCGGGCCGCGAAGATCGGGCGCATCTGCTCCGGCACCGTAAAGGTCACCAGGAAATACGGCACCGGCAGGAGCCGCATGGGCGTGAGACAAAATTCTTCCAAATTGGAAGCGGCAGCTTGTTTTTTATTGGCCCGTGTGTCTAGATAACTAGACATACTATGAACTCCCCCGATAAAAACCAGATCCTTCAGCAAATTGCCGCCATTCCCGCCATGGAGCGGGGCAAACTCTCGGCCTACTCGTTTGAAGCGCGCACTGGGGTCGCCGGCCCTTACTACAAACTCCAGCAGTGGCAGGAGGGAAAAAACCACACCCGATACGTTCCAGCCGAAGAAGTTCCCGCCGTGCAAGCCGCCTTGGGGGGGTACGCTGAATACCAGCAGCTCACTCAGCGGTATGCCGCTCTGGTGATCGCCGAGACTCGCGAAAGCATAGCGGACTCAAAAAAAAACCACTCCCACCAACGATCCACCTCGCCCAGGAAGAGGAAATCCAACACCTGATTACCCGATTTCAATCCCAGCTCCCACAGGGAAACGCCGTAGCCGAGCTGGAGATTTTGGTGCGCACGGCCGTTTTCAAGTCGGCCAACGGGTTCGGGTCGACACAGTCGTCCGGCCCACTCGCTGTCAACCAGCGTGTTGAAAATCTCCCTCAGGCGCATCGGGCTGCACGCTGTCGTCGGTCGGGAAGGCCTGAGCGCCGCCAGCGGGCCAGAACACCGGTTCAACACTGGTTCGCCGTCGGCGGCATCGGGGTCGAAGGGCAGGCACTGGTTGAAATGCGCGATGTCGAGCTGCAGCTGCGAGGCTTCGCCGACGGCCATTATCGTATCGAGATGTGGAATACGCGCGCGGGTGAGCCAGAGACTCGGAGCGACGTCACCTGCACCGGCGGTGGCGTTAAAATTCGTTTGCCGATGGTGCGAGGCGACGCCGCGATTAAAATCGCGCCGCGCTGACGGGGTACATCGATCCGGCAGAAGGAGTCTGGATCCTTTTTGCGTGGCGGTGAATCTTCCGCTGATTGCGCAGCCGGGCACCCGGCGCACGTTCACCCTTCAGGGAGGAAACGGTCCGATCCGGCACCGGCAAATCCGCACAAGGGTGATTTTGAACCTGCGTCACGTTCTCGGGCGGCGATTGTTTTCGCCGGGATGGCACAGCAGCGGGGGATACCGGCAGCGTTCCCATTCCTGATCCATGTGTGAAGGTATTCCCCGTACACAAAATAGGAACTTTGATCATACGATTTTGACGCGTCTGGGCTTGACCGGAGGGGGTGGAAATGGGTCATAGTGGGGCACTTTGGGGGAAGTTTCGCTCCCACGCCCATGGTTCAAGTCGGAAAAGCTTATTATACCGGCCTTTTCAGGCACTCCCTCGACGACAAGGCTCGCCTCACGATCCCGTCGGCCTGGCGGTATGCGCACGCGGAAGCGGACACGTTTCTCGCGACTCCGCACCCGGACGGTTATATCGCCGTTTTGCCGCCTTCGGAGGTGGAGAAACTCCACGAAAAAATCGCGGCGATGAAGTTGAGCGATGCCGCCGCCCAGGCGTTTGCGGCGCGGTTCTTCTCCCAGACCCAGACTTTCTCCTTCGATAAGGCGGGACGCATCGGGCTCAGTTCCGAACTCCTGCGTCACGCCGGCGTCGAAAAGGAAGCCGTCCTCGTCGGCTCCCTCACCAAGTTCAACATCTACAACCCCACGCGCTGGCAGCAGGAGGAAGCGCGAACCGCGGGTGAAAACTTCGGCGACCTGATGCGTCGCCTTGATATCTGACATGAGCCGCGCCTCGAAATCCAAACCTGTTTCCCGCCGCGTCTCGTCCCGGAAAGCCGTCGTGACCGCGACCGCCGCAGCGCGACGCTCGTTTCCCGCGTGGATCGATTCCGATGAGCGCGTGGCATCATTCGCCGCTTCAACGGTCCGGCCACGGGTGCGTGACGCCCTCGTGCTTCGCCAGGTCGTGCGGCGCAAACCGGCCGGTGCGAAGGCCAAGGCCAACAACCATGGTTCGGACCTTCGATGAGCGGCCCCGTGCGGCGATGACCCCCGGTCACCAACCCGTGTTGGCGTGCGAGGTGCTTGGACTCCTCGCGCCACAACCCGGCGGCCGGTATCTCGACTGCACGTTCGGGGGTGGGGGACACGCTCGCGCGCTGCTCGCGTCCGCGCCGGACGTGAGCGTCGTCGCCCTCGATCGCGATCCGGCGGCCGCCGGGCGCGCGGCGACGCTGCACGAGGAATTCGGCGAGCGGTTCGTGCTGTTCGACCGTGATTTTGGCCGTCTCGCCGAGCTGCCCGAGTCCGGTTTCAACGGCATCCTTTTCGATCTCGGCGTATCCTCTTTTCAACTCGACGAGCGGGAGCGCGGTTTCTCGTTTCGGCACGACGCGCCGGCGGACATGCGCATGGATCCGCGGTCCGGAGTGCCGGCGAGCCGCTGGCTGGAGAGCGCGACCGAGGAGATGCTCGTGCGCGCGATTCGCGATTTCGGCGAGGAACAACACTGGCGGCGCGTCGTTCGTGCCATCATGGCCGCGCGCGGCACGGGGGTGCTGGGCCGCACGGCCAGCCTGGCCGCCGTCATCGCCGGGGCCATTCCGGCGCGCGATCGGCACACGTCGAAACTGCCCCCTGCGACGCGGTCTTTTCAGGGCATCCGGATTGCGGTGAACGACGAAATCGGCGCCCTCGAACGCGCGCTGCCCGCCGCCTTCGAGAAACTCGCCCCGGGCGGCGTGCTCTGCGTCATCAGCTTTCACTCGCTCGAGGATCGACCGGTGAAACAGTTCTTCCGCCGGATGTGCGGCCAGCCGGAGAGCGCCGACGATCATCGCCCGCAGGATCTGCGGGTGAAGCTGGCCGAACCCCTGACGCGCCGCCCGCTCTCGCCCGGTGACGCCGAGCTCGCCGTGAATCCGCGCAGTCGTTCCGCGAAGCTGCGGGCGCTGCAAAAACTCCCCGGCCGCGCGACCCCTTCCCACCCCCCGTCATGAAAAACAATGCCCGCGCTTTTGTTAATCAGTTCTTCATCGGTCTCCTCGTCACCCTCTGTTTTGGCGGCTCGGTCGGCCTCGGCACGGTCTGGATACGTCACCAAATTTCAATTACGGCGAACACCAATCGCGTGCTGGTCGCCGATATCGCGGAACTCGATCGGCATCTCGCGGAGAAGTCCGCGCTGGTGGAAACCGAGCAGCGGCCGGACAATCTTCGCCGGCGCAATCTCGAGTTCCGGCTCGGGCTCGTCCCGATGAGCGACTCGCAGGTGGCCGTCGTGCCGGTGGCCGACGATCCGGTGCGGCAGATGGCGATGAAGGCGAATCTCCGGCTGTTCGGTGAGTTCCCGGATCAAGCCGCGCCGATCCTTTGGCGTGACCCGGCCTCGCGTCAGGGACGAATGGATACGCCGGGGCGCGTCACCTTTTCGGTGCTGGGCCGCTGACCCTCATGTCCAAGGGGTTCGCCTCCAGTTATCGGATTGTCCTCCTCGGCACGGGGCTCTTCGCGTGCTTCGCCGGCTTCGGCGTGCGACTGGTCTGGCTGCACGTGGTCGAGCGCGACGTCTTGCTGCGCAACATCACGAAGGCGAGGCACCAGCTCAACCTGGAACCGGCGCAGCGCGGAGACATCCTCGATGCCCGCGGGACGGTGCTGGCGACGAGCCGCTCGGTAATCGTGCTCGGCGTGGATCCGATGTCGCTGCGGCCGCAGGATGAGAAGAACTGGCCGGAGCTGGCCCGCCGGATCGGGATCACCGAGCCGGAGATGCGGCGGATTTTCAACACCAAGTATCGCCTCGGGCCACCCGCCCCGGTCATCGCCGCACCGGCGGGCCCGAACGGCCCATCGGGTGCGCGCGCTGAAGACGGCGCGGTGGTGTTCAATGTGCCGTCCGGCGCCGCCCAAGCCGCGGCAACGCGCGGCGGAACCGCGGGGGCGAACGATGACGAAACGCTGGACGGGACCGCGGACGGGAGCGGCCGCCGGCCGATTCGCTGGGTCAAGCTGAGCGAGTCCGCCTCGGAATCGGATTACGACGCGATCGAGAAACTCGGCATTCACGGCGTTTATGGCCGGCGCGTATACCGGCGCGTGTATCCAAATAATGAACTCGCCGCGCATCTCGTCGGTTACGTCGATCGCGAGCAGCGCGGCGTGGCGGGGATCGAGTATTACGCGGATTTTTATCTGCGCGGGCAGAACGGCTGGCGCGAGGGCGAGCGCGACGGACGCAATCGCGAACTGCCGCAGTTCACCACCCGCCACGTGCCGCCCTCGGATGGCTACAACGTCACGCTTTCGATCAACGCGGCGGTGCAGGATGTGGTCGAGCAGGAGCTCGCGCAGATCGCCGCGAAGTACAAACCGCTGAAGGCAACCATCATCGTTTCGCGGCCCGACACCGGCTTCATCCTCGGACTCGGCAATTATCCGACGTTCAATCTGAACGAGTACCACAAGGTCCCGAAATCCGAGATGGGGCGGATGCGAAATGTGGCCGTCGCCGACGTGTATGAGCCGGGGTCCGCGTTCAAGATCGTGGCGGCTTCCGCCGCGCTCGAGGAGAATCTGATCGGCGCGGGCGAAACCTTCAATTGCTCGCTCGAAAAGATCATGCACCGGGGCCGGCTGATCGTGCTCCCCGGCGAAGATCATCATTTTGATCACCCGCTGACCCTGCCTGAAATCATCGCGCGCTCGAGCAACCGCGGGGCGGCGCAGCTCGGCATCCGGCTGGGAGAAGAGCGCTTCGACCGCTATGCGCGGGCGTTTGGATTCGGTCGCATGCTCGGGTTTCCGGTGGGCGGGGAAGTCCCCGGAATTTTCGCGCCGTGGGGAAAGTGGAATCCCATCGACATCACGCGCATCGCCGCGGGCCACAGCATCGCGGCGACCGCGCTGCAAATGCATCAAGCCATGAGCGTGATTGCCGCCGGAGGCGTGTTGTGGCGGCCGCAGGTGGTCCGCCAGATTCGGAAAGGCACCGGCGAAATGGTTTTCCATCGCGAGGACGGCATCGAACTCAATCGCGTTGTGTCGACCCGGACCGCCCGGGTCCTGGCGGAGATGCTCATGGCAGTGGCCACCAAACAGGGCACGGCGCCGGACGCAGCCATCCACGTGAATGGCATCGATTACGAAGCGGCCGGGAAAACCGGCACGACCCAGAAGCTGGTCGAGGAGACGCGGCCGGATGGCAGCACCAAGCAGGTTTATTCGCGCAAACACCACGTCGCTTCCTTCGTCGGATTTTTCCCCGCGACCCGCCCGCAGGTCGTGATTTCCGTCATCGTGGACGACGCGGATGCGCCCACGCCGGCGGGAGTCGCGTACGGGGGCGCCGTGGCCGCGCCGTCTTTCCGGAGCGTGGGAGAGAAACTCATTCCGATTTTGGAGATCAAAGCTCCGAGCCAGGCGGGACGTCCTCCGCTGGTCGCGGCGTCGAACGAAGGAGGCCGCCGGTGATTGGATATCTCACGCCCAACTACTCTCTCATTCATGCGTTCCAGCCCGTGCCCATCCGCCGCACCCGGCGGGAGTCGCTCGCGTTGAAACGCGTTTTTAAAATGGCCCCCAACCTCTCCGACTATTTTCCCGACGAGGAAATCCTTGCCGTGAAAGGTACGCTGGCCCGCCCGATTTCGGGGCTGGTGATTGACAGCCGGCGCGTCGTGCCGGGAACGCTGTTCTTTGCCCTGCCCGGGTTGCGCACCGACGGCGCCGGGTACATCGACGAAGCGATGAGCCGCGGCGCCGTCGCCGTCGTTTCGCAAACGCTGCCGGCGCACCCGCCGAGCAAGGTCACGTTCATCCAGGTGGCGGATGCGCGGGCGACCCTCGCGGCGGTCGCGCAGCGCTTCTACAAATTTCCCGATCGCGACCTGAACGTGGTGGGCGTCACCGGGACCAACGGCAAGACGACGGTCACGCATCTGCTCAAGCATTTCCTGAACGGCGAGCAACGCGTGGGTCTGCTCGGCACCATCAGCTACGACCTGGGCGTGCGCTCGGTGCCTTCGTTTCGAACCACGCCGGAAGCGATCGACATCTTCGGGATGATGGCGCAGATGCGCGACGCCGGCTGCCGGCAGGCGGTGATGGAGGTCAGTTCACACGGGATTGATCAGCAGCGCGTGCGCGGCGTGCAGTTTGGCGCGGCGGTGTTCATGAACCTCACGCGCGATCACCTCGATTATCACAAGTCGATCGAGGCGTACTTCGAGGTGAAGACGCGGCTGTTCACCGGCGGGACGGGTCCGGTGCCGAAAGTCGCCGTGGTGAACCTGGACGATCCGCACGGCGAAAAACTGGCGGCGCACCTTTCGGCGAACGTGCCGGCGGCGCGGCTGGTGACCTTCGGCGAACATCCGGCGGCGCAGGTGCGGGCGGAGAATCTCGGGTTGAATTTCCGGAACACGACGCTGCGGCTCGTGTGGCCGGGTGGCGCCATCGACGTCGATTCGCCGCTCATCGGCCGCTACAACGTGAGCAACCTCCTCGCGGCGGTCGCGACGGCGTGGGGGCTCGGCCGCGACCCGATCGTGTTTTTGCCGCGGCTGCGCAGCTTCAAGGGCGTGCCCGGGCGCATTGAGCGCATCGACGAAGGGCAGCCGTTCAACGTGCTCGTCGATTACGCGCACACGGACGATGCGCTGCGCAATGCGCTCGGCATGCTGCGCACGATCACGCCGGGCCGGCTGCTGGTGGTGTTTGGCTGCGGCGGCAACCGCGACCGCACCAAGCGGCCGCTGATGATGCGCGCGGTGCAGGCGTTCGCCGATTACACCTTTGCCACTGCGGACAATCCACGCACCGAGGCCCTGACGCAGATTTTCGAGGACATGCGGGAGGGCGTCACGGCGCCCGGGAAGATCACGTGGATCGACGATCGCCGGCGGGCGATCAGCCTGGCCCTCGACATGGCGAAACCCGGTGACTGTCTGCTGATCGCCGGCAAGGGACACGAGAGCTACCAGGAGTTTGCCGACCGGGTGTTTCCGTTCGATGATCGCCAGGTCGTCCGCGAACTAATCGGGATCAAGAGCCTGAAGGAGGGGCAGCGCTAGTCATGCCGGTGTTCGCTCCCGACGATCTGGTTCGTTGGACAGGAGGTGAGTGGACCGTGCGGCCCGCGTCGCCACTGCGTGGTTTCTGCACGGATACACGGCAGCTGGGGGCGGGGCAGGTGTTCGTGGCCCTGCGCACGGAGAAGCGCGACGGGCACGATTTTCTGCGGGCGGCGCAGGCGGCGGGAGCGGGCGCGGCGCTCGTCGCGCGGGCGGATGCCGGGCTGGCGCTGCCGCAGCTGGTGGTGGCGGATCCGCGGGTGGCGTTTCAGGCCATCGCGCGTGAGCACCGGCGGACCTTTCGCGGGCCGGTGGTGGGTATTTCCGGGAGTGCGGGCAAGACCTCGACCAAGGACCTGCTCGCGCTCCTCCTCGGTGGCGGTTCGGGCGGCGTTCCCGCCACCGGGGGTAAATTGGCGGAGGTTGCCGCGGGCGGGGCAGACCCCGGACTGCCGGGGGGCGTGCTTGCGACGGAAGGCAACCTCAACAACCAGCTCGGCGTGCCGCTGACGCTGACGCGGCTCGACCCGTCCCAGCATGCCTTTGCGGTGATCGAAGCCGGCATCAGCGCCCCCGGGGAGATGCAGACGCTGGCGGCGATGATTGCGCCCGACGTGGCGCTCATCACGCTGGTCGCACCGGCGCACACGGAGGAGCTGGACGGCGTGGAGGGCGTGGCCCGCGAGAAGGCCGTATTGCCAGCGGCGATACGCGCGACGGGCATTGCGGTTTTTCCGCGGCAGGCGGCGGAGTTTGCGGCTTTTCGGGGGCTGGATGTGCGGACGATGATCGTCGAACGCGCCGATGTGATTCGTCCCGCGGAGCCGCCGAAGGACACGGTGTTTTTCACGGTGACGCAGCGGGAGGGGGAGACGGCGATCGCGCTCGCGTATGGGGCGCCGCCGCCCCTGGTCTTTTCCTGCCGGCGGGTTTCCGATGGCATGGCCCAGAATGCGGCGCTGGCTCTTTGCGTGGCGTTGTGGCTCGGCATCGATCGCGCGGCGATTCAGGCACGGCTGGCGCAGTGGCAGCCCGCGAAATTGCGCGGCGAAATCAGGCGCGAAGCGGGACGGATGCTTTACCTCGACTGCTACAACGCGAATCCGGCGTCGATGGCGGACGCGCTGGCGGCGTTCACGGAGATTGCGCCGGCCCGCGAGCCGCGGCTGTACGTGATTGGCTGCATGGAGGAACTGGGTGCCGGCGCGGCGGAGTATCACCGCGCACTCGGGCGGCGGATCGCGCTGCGCGAAAACGACCGGCTGTTCATCGTGGGCCCGCATGCGCACGACGTTTCCGCTGGCGTGCGGGAAAACGGCGGGCGCGCGGGGCAGAGCGTGGTCGTGAGCTCCGCCGGGCAGGTGGCGGCGGAGGTGGCGGAGTGGCGGGGCGCCGTGTTTGTGAAGGGGAGTCGCCGTTACGAACTGGAGAAGGTGCTGTCGGCACCGACTTCGCTGCCGCAGCCATGCTGAGCTATCTGGCAGACTACTCCGAATATTTCGGGCCGCTGCGGCTGCTGCGGTACATTACGTTGCGCACGGCACTGGCGGCGCTGACGTCGATGGCGCTCGGCTTCGCCTTCGGCCCGCCGATGATTCGCAAATTTCGCCAGCTAAAGTTTGGCCACGGCTACATCGATGATCGCACGGGCTCGCTCGGGCCGGGGTACTTCGACAAGCAGCACACGCCCACGATGGGCGGGTTGATTATCTTCATGTCGGTGTTCATCGGCGCGGCGCTTTGGGCGGCGCCGAACGTGTGGGTGTTCACCAGTCTTTTTGTTTATGCGGCGCTCACCGTGCCCGGTTTTCGCGATGATTACCTGAAGGTGGTGCACAAGAACCGGAAGGGGATCTCCTCGTGGGAAAAACTGGCCTGGCAGTCCGCGGCGACGCTCGGCGCGCTGGCGCTGCTGATTCTGCATCCGGACAGCACCCTCAAGATTCGCGAGCTGTGGGTGCCGTTCATCAAACATCCGATCGTCACGCACATGCCTTTGTGGCTGCTGCTCGGGCTGATTTACCTGTGGGTGGTGGGCTTCAGCAACGCCATCAACATCACCGATGGCCTCGACGGCCTGGCGGTCGGCTGCACGATCACGGTGGCGCTCGTGATGGGCGCGATGGCCTATGTCGCGGATCACGTCTTTCTCGCCGAATATCTGCTGACGAGCCACGTGCCGAAAACCGGGGAGCTGTCGGTGATCTGTGGGGCCCTGATCGGCGGGTGCATGTCCTTTCTCTGGTACAACTCGCATCCCGCCGAGGTGTTCATGGGCGACACGGGCTCGCTCGCGCTGGGCGGGCTGCTCGGCGTAATGGCTTTTATGATTCACCAGCCGCTCACGCTGGTCATCGCCGGGGGCGTGTTCGTGATGGAGCTCGTTTCGGTGGTCGTGCAGGTGGGCTGGTTCAAATACACGCGGCAGCGTTTCGGCGTGGGGCGGCGGGTTTTCCTGATGGCGCCCATTCATCACCATTTTCAGAAGAAGGGCTGGCCCGAGACGAAAGTCGTCCTGCGGTTCTGGGTCCTTTCACTGGGCTGTGCGCTGGCAAGCCTCGCCACTCTCAAGCTTCGCTGAACATGAACCTACACCCCGATGTCGAGCATGTGTTTCCCCTCTCGGGCGGCTCGTTTGAGCGGCCCACGCTCCGCCCTCCCCGGATTTTCGCTCATCCGCGGCAGACGGTCGGACCGGTGATGACCCACCGCGCGTTTGTGCGCGCCTGGGCGGCGCGCCGCGCCGCCCGGCTCGCAGCTGAGTCCGCCAAGACTCCGGCTGCGACGAGCGGGCCGCCCGAGCTCTGCCCCGCTCCGATCAATTGAAGCATGGCCCTCGTCGCCCCCAGCTTCCTTGCGCCGCTGCTGGCCCAGCCCGTCGCCATCCTGGGTGGCGGGGTGAGCGGGCAGGGGCTGCGCGCGTTGCTGGCGGCCCTGGGCGCCGAGGCGACGATCTACGACGAGAAAACCACGCCGGGCGCGCCGTTCACTCCGGCCGGCGCGGCGCGGCACCGGCTCGTCGTGTATTCACCCGGCTTTGCGCCCGAGCATGCCTGGCTGCGGAGCGCGCGGGCCGCCGGTCTGGCTTGCCTGGGTGAACTGGATTTTGCCGCGCTGTTCTGGGGCGGCCGCTTGATTGCGATCACCGGTACGAACGGGAAAACGACGCTGACGGAGTTTTTGACGCACGCGTTGCGCAGCAGCGGGCACGATGCCCGCGCGACGGGAAATATCGGCGACCCTTTTTCGCGGCTCGTCGTGCTGACGGGCGGTGGCGCGAAGGATGCGTTTGCGGTGTGCGAGGTCAGCTCGTTCCAGGCGGAAACGCTGGAGCACTTTCGCGCCGACGCGACGCTGTGGACGAATTTCGCCGAGGATCACCTCGAGCGGCACCGGGGCCTGGAAGATTATTTTGCCGCCAAATGGAATCTCCTGGTGCACACCGCGCCGGCGCAGGTTTTCGCCGGCAGCTCCGTGCAGCGCTTCGCCCGCAAGTTCGACCGGCCCCTGACGACGGTCGTGGCCGTGCCGACGGAAGCGCAGCCGGGCGATCCGCGGCTGGCGCGCACGCCGTTCGAGGATTATCCGCAGCGCGAAAATTATCTGCTGGCGGCGGCCTGGTGGCGCGCGGCCGGCTTCGACGAAGCGGCGCTCGCTCAGGCGGCGCACAGTTTCCACGTTGGCCGCCATCGATTGACGCGCGTCGCGGAACACGACGGCGTGACGTATTGGAATGATTCGAAGGCGACGAACTTCCATGCGGTCGAGTCGGCGCTGGCGCGATTCGCGACGCCGGTGATCCTGATTGCGGGCGGAAAACCCAAGGGCGGCGATCTCGCCGGGTTCGTCCATCGCATCGCGCCCCAGGTGAAGCATGCGGTGCTGATCGGCGAGACGGCCGCGGATCTGGCGTTTCACTGCTCGACTTTTCGCGTGGCGCATTCGTCGTGTGCTTCGCTGGCCGAGGCGGTGCGCCGCGCTGCGGAACTGGCGGCACCGGGAGAACACGTTTTGTTGAGTCCGGGCTTCGCAAGCTTCGACATGTTCCGGAACTACGAAGATCGGGGCGAGCAGTTCGAGCAACTCGTGCCGGCGGTCCGTTCAAAGAACAATGCCCGCGCGTGACTTTGGGATAGCATTTGCATCACCAACCCCTCACAACCGATCAACCACTCTTCCTATGAAAATCCTGAAGATTTTCGGCATCGTCGCGGGCATCCATGTGTTTGCCCTGATCCTCATTTTCGCCAATCCAGGCTGCAGCTCGACCACGAAGCCGCCGCCCGCTCCGAAGGACACGGTGATGCAACCGGGGGCATCGCCAACCATTACGGTGCCGAATTCGGCCTATGGCGCTCCGGCTCCAGCCGAGCCGCCGATCACGTTTAATCCGGATGCGCCCGCCACCGCGGCCAGCAGCAGTTCCAGCACCGTGCGTTTCACGCCCACCCGCCCAGGCACGCCGGTCGCCGGTTCACTCCTCGCGGAGCCCGTCGCCGATGTGACCCCGGTCACCACCTACAAGGTTGTGAGTGGAGATAACCTGTGGAACCTCGCGAAAAGGCACCGCCTGACCGTGACCGAACTCGCCGCGGCGAACAACATCGGGCCAAACGCGGTGCTGCGCCCGGGGCAGAAACTCATCATTCCGAGCCAGTCGTCCACGCCGGCTGCGAGTGCCACCACCGCCAGCTTTAGCCCGGGCACGACCGAGCCGGCCCGGGTGCCGGCCGCAAAAGCGCCGGCCGATTCACTCACCCACGTGGTGAAGGCGGGCGAGACGCTCGGGGTCATCGCGCGGCGCTACGGCGTGAAGCAGGGTGAAATCGCCGTGGCGAACAACATTTCCGATCCGCAAAAAATCCGGGCGGGCATGGAATTGATCATTCCGGGCCGGCAGTCGGCCGCGGGGAAATGGGGCAAGAGCAACGGCAAGGCGGCCAGCGAAAAAGCGAAGCCGCCCGGCGCCGGCAACGGCGACACGCCTGCCGCTTTCAAGACGGAAATCGAACCGCCTGCCCCCAAGGAAATGCCGGCGACTGAAGTTCCCGTCATCCGCGTGGACGACAGTCCGATCTCGCCCTCGCCGAAGAATTGATTTCGCGCCGCGCCCAATCCCATGCGCAGCCCCCGGGCCCCCGACCACGCGACGACGCGCTCGTTGCTCAATCCCGCCACGATCATCGTGGTCTGCGCCCTGGGCCTGACCCTGTTGGGACTCACGATCTTGTTCAGTGCGAGCGCGTCGTTTCGACAGGGCCCGTACTTCTACCTGAACAAGCAACTGATCGGCGTGGTGGCGGCCACGGGGCTGTGCCTGCTCACGAGCCGGGTCAACCTCGACTACCTGCGCCGCTATGCGTGGTGGATGGGCGGGGCGCTGCTGGTTTTGCTGCTGCTGGTGCTCGTACCCCACGTCGGGATCATCGTTAAAGGCAGTCGCCGCTGGCTCGGCATCGGCAGCCTGCGCGTGCAGATTTCGGAATTCGCCAAACTCGGGCTCGTCTTCTGTCTTGCCCATTATCTGGCCCTGAACCAGACGCGCATCGGTGAGTTTTGGCGCGGCTTCCTGTGGCCGCTCGCGCTGGTCGGCGCGTTTGCGGTGCCGGTCCTGATCGAGCCGGATTTCGGCACGTCCGCCCTGATGCTCGCGGTCGGGATTGTGATGCTGTTCATCGCGGGGGCCAAGTGGCGCTACATTCTTCCGGTCGTCGGACTGCTCGGTGGCGCGTTTACCGTGCTGGTCCTGCACAATCCAAACCGGCTGCGCCGGATGCTGGAATTCTTGAGCGAGGAGAAATCCTACCAACTGCGCCAGGCGCTGATCGCCTATGCGGCCGGCGGAATCGAGGGCTCGGGGTTGGGCCAGGGACGTCAGCAACTCAGCTATCTGCCCGAGGCCCACACGGATTTCATTTTCTCCGTCATCGGCGAGGAACTCGGACTGGGCTTCACTCTCGCGGTGGTGGTGTTGTTCACCATCATGCTCATCGCGGGATTGGTCCACCTCCGGCGCGCGCCGAACCTGTTTCATTTCCTGCTCGTACTCGGCTGCGTCACGCTGATTTCGGCGCAAGCCATCATCAATATCGGCGTGGTGACGGGCGTGTTCCCGACGAAGGGCATGTCCCTGCCGTTCATCAGCGCCGGCCTTTCCAACCTCATGTTGATGGGCCTGCTGCTCGGGTTGATTGTCAACACGCAGCGCACGTGGGGTCGCGCCACTCTGCGGGACGATGGGCGGAACCTGCGGGAGGTGTTCGCATGAGCCGGCCCGTGCACGGCGGCCGGGCCGGGTGCCACGCCCCATGAGCAGGTTCGTCATTTCCTGTGGCGGGACCGGCGGTCACCTTTCACCCGGCATCGCGCTGGCCGAGGGGCTGAACGCACGCGGGCATCAGACCATGCTGTTGATGAGCGAGAAAAAGGTCGATGCGCGGCTGAGTGCGAAGTACCCGTCGCTCCGGTTCCAGCGGATGCCGGGAACGGGTTTCTCGTGGCGGCCCTGGCCGCTCCTGCGGTGTGCCGCCTCGCAGGGGCACGCGGCGCTGTTCTGCCTGCGGCTGTTTCGGGCGACGCGCCCCGACGCGGTGATCGGATTCGGCGGCTTCACCTCCGCGCCACTCGTCCTCGCCGGCTGGATGAGCGGTATTCCGGTGGCGCTGCATGAAAGCAATCGCGTACCGGGACTGGCGATACGCACGCTGGGCCGGCTCGCGCAGCGGGTCTATCTCCCGCCCGGCATCAAGGCGCCCGGTATCCGACCGGTGGCGACACGCCATGTCGGCCTGCCGGTCCGCCGGGAAATCATCCGCACCCCGCAGGCGGCTGCGCGGGCCGCCCTCGGGCTCGATCCGAATCAGCGGCTGCTGCTGATTCTCGGCGGCAGCCAGGGCGCCTCGCCCTTGAACGATTGGGCGCGCCGGCATCTGGCCAGCCTGGCGGCGGAGGGGGTTCAGGTTTACTGCGTCACCGGCATGGGCAAAGGGACGGACGGCACGGTGGAGCTCCGGGGCCGGGACGGAGCGACGGTGCGCGCCGTGTTTGCCTCTTTTTCCGATCGGATGGGGGAGCTCCTCTCCGCCGCGGATCTGGTCCTTTCCCGGGCGGGCGCGGGCACGCTGGCCGAGCTGATCCGGTGTGAGACGCCCGCCATCCTCGTGCCGTATCCACATGCTGCGGACGACCACCAGCGCGCCAATGCGGCCTATTTCGAGCGGCAGGGCGGCGGCATCGTCGTCCCCCAGACGCAGCTCGGCCAGTGGCAGGCGGAGGTCCTCGCGGTGATTTTCAACGAGTGGTTGTTGCGCACGTTTCGCGGCAATCTGCAGCGGATGGATCGCGCCAACGCCCTCGAATTGATGCTGGCCGATCTGGAGGTCCTCGCCCGGCGCGGCGTCGTTCGGCCTTCCCTGGTCCTGCCGACCCCCGCATGAACGCCACCCGCCAATGCGGGCCCGCCTCCGCCTCCCGCCACGCATGAGACCGTCGAACCCGCCTCCGCTTTTCGGTCGCGTTGTGCGTCGCATCCACTGCGTGGGCGTGGCCGGGATGGGCGTGGGCCCGCTCGCGGTTTATCTGGCCGAACTCGGTTTCGAGGTGAGCGGCGAGGACGATGCGATGACGGAGGAGATGCGGGCGCTCCTGGAACGCAACGGCGTCCGGCTGGCCGCAATTCCGGCCACCGCCGGGCTGGTGGTGTGCTCCTCGGCGATCGCCCGGAATCATCCGGCGCGCCGGTTCGCGGAGCACGGCCAGGTGCCGCTGGTTCGTCGCGGCGAATTGCTGGCGGAGGTCATGCGCGGGCGGAAGCTGGTCGCGATCTGCGGCGCGCACGGCAAGACCAGCACGACGGCCATGCTGGTGACGGCGCTGCGCCGCGCGAAATTTCCCGCCGGCTATGTTGTGGGCGGACTCTTTGCCGACGGCACGGCGCCGGCCCGCGTCGGTTCCAATGAATGGGTCGTGGCCGAGATCGACGAAAGCGACGGGACGATTCAGCACTTTGCGCCGGAGATGACG
>JBBRCR010000163.1:0-15820 GCA_038204695.1 Opitutales bacterium
GCGGTGAGCCGCGGCCTCGCCCTCCCCGCAGGCGGTCGCCAGGACCAGCAGGCGTTCACGGAATTCCGCCTGGTACTCGTCGCCGCCATGCAGCGGGTTTTCAAATGCGTCCAAGCCGCGATGATACCACTCCATGATGGCCTCCTCGCCGCTGCCCGGCACGAAGGGAACGTGGATCCGGATCGTTTCGGTCTGCCCAATCCGGTCGAGCCGCCCGATGCGTTGTTCGACGAGCCCGGGATTGAGGGGCAGGTCGAAAAGCACGAGGTGATGGGCAAACTGGAAGTTGCGCCCCTCGCTGCCGATTTCAGAGGAAATCAGGAGCTGCGCGCCCTCGGGCTCGGCGAACCAGGCGGCGTTCCGATCACGCTGCACGAGCGGCACGCCCTCGTGGAAGAGCCCCACTTTTGCACTGATCTTTTCCTGCAGGGCGGCGGCGATCGCGATGGCTTTGCGTTGAGAACGGCTGATCAGCAGGACCTTGGCCTCGCGATTGTCGCGCAGAAAACCGGCCAGCCAGTCGATCCGCGGATCATCCTTGTACGAGTAGCGCACCGCGGCGTCGTTGCCCGTTTCCTCCGCTTCGAGCTCGCGGGCCATCCGCGCCCGCCACGTCCTGCGCGAGGGCTGCAGCCGGGCAGCCGGCGTCGGGTCAGCGTCGGCCGCAGCACGGGCTTCCGGCTCGGTTCGCGGCGCGGGCGCGGCGTTGCAGACGGCCGGGCAGAATTGCCGCCCGGGAAATCCGGTCATCGCCGCGCGTGTGTTGCGGAACATCACGCGGCCGGTTCCATGCTGATCGAGCAGCGTCTTCAGCAGCGCCTCCCGGGCGCCGGGCTGGCCGTCCGCGAGCGCATCGAGATGTTGCGCCAGCCGCTCCGGATCGCGGGTGAAAATGGTTTTCAGCGCTGCCGCGTCGCTCTCCGTGAGCGGCTTCTGCTCGATCACCTTGCGCGCAATGTCGGCCACGGCTCCGAATCGCCCGGCTTCAACCTGGAACGTCGTAAAGTCGTTGTAGCGATCCGGATCCAGCAGCCGCAGCCGGGCGAAATGGCCCTGCTGTCCGAGTTGCGTGGGCGTTGCCGTGAGCAACAGCAGCCCCGGGGACTGCGCCGCCAAACGCTCGACCAACGCGTATTCCGGGCTGATGTGTTCGGGCGTCCAGGTGAGATGGTGGGCTTCGTCCACGACCACGATATCCCAGGTCGCGGACTGCACCTGCTGGCGACGCGCCTCGTTGCCGGCCAGGAAGGAAACGCTCACCAGCGCGAGCTGGGTCGCGAGCAGCGGGTTTTCGCCCGGGCTGCTCGCCTCGAGCGCGAGACAGCGCTCCTCGTCGTAGATGCTGAACCAGAGATTGAACCGCCGCAGCAACTCGACGAACCACTGGTGAATCAGCGATTCGGGAACGAGGATGAGCACCCGCCGGGCCTTTCCCACCGCCAGCAGCCGTTGCACGATCAGACACGCTTCGATCGTCTTGCCCAGGCCCACCTCGTCGGCCAGCAGCACGCGCGGGAGTTGCCGGGACGAGACCTCGTGCAGGATGTAGAGCTGGTGCGGGATCAGTTCGAGCCGCCCGCCCAGAAAACCACGCACCTCCGACTGCCGGAATCCGGCCTGCGCCTGCAAGGCCCGATAGCGAAGGTCGAAGACTTCACCGGAATCAACCTGGCCGGCCAGCAGCCGCTCCTGCGGCAGGCTCACGCTGGTGATGTCGGAAATCGCGTCCTCGCGCACCCGCCGTCCGCCCCCGACATAAGTCAACAGTCCCGTCTCCTCCTCGACAACCTCGATCACGAACGTGACTCCACTGCGGGTGGTGACGCTCTCCCCCACCCGAAACTGCACGCGTTTCAGCACCGGCGTGCCGAGTGCATACAGACGGTTCTCACCCGTGGCGGGAAACTCGATGCCGATCCGGCGCGCGGACCGGTCCACCGTGGCGACCAACCCGAGCCCGAGCTCGGGCTCGCGTTCGCTCATGCAGCGCTGGCCGACGAATTCAGGAGACATGCAGACATCTGATGTAACCTGTGACCGGTGACAAGGGTGAGTTCGCGGGAATGGAAGCGAACCGGCGGAACGATGTTCCGTGCCGCATCGGCGTCGGACGAAGGAGGGCCGCACCGGGCCAGCGGCCTGGAAAGTTGTCGCTGAAAAACACACGGGTGCCGGTCGCGCCGGCGGCCTTTGCCGGCCGCACCGATGCGCTTCACCCCCATTCGAAAGCGGCTCCTTTCACCGTGCCCGGCCAGCGTGATGTTGCTGGCGCTGCCCCTCGGCCTGCTCGCCGCCCAGCGGACCCAGCCCAACATCATCTTCATTCTGTCAGATGATCTCGGATACAGCGACATCTCCCCGTATGGCCAGAAGCAGATTAAGACGCCCCATCTGCAGCGGCTCGCCGACGAAGGTATCCTCTTCACGAACGCGTACTCGGGCGCGGCCGTGTGCGGCCCCAGTCGGGCCGCGCTTTTCCTCGGCCAGCATAACGGACACAATCCCATCCGCCACAACCCGGGCGCCGCCCGCGGCTGGGATCGCACCACGCAGGGTGATCCGCCGCTCCCGGAAATGGGCCGACTTTCGCACGTCGACGCCCACACGTACTGGCCGGATCATCTCTGGCGGAACGACGAACGAGTGCCACTCGACGGAAAAACGTATTCGCACGATCTGTTCACGAAGGAGGCGCTCGCTTACATCCGCCAGCAGCGTGATCAGCCGTTCCTGCCGTATCTTGCCTACACCATTCCCCATGTCGCCCTCGATCCACCTTCGTTGGCGCCCTATGAAAACGAGACCTGGCCGGAAAAGGAAAAAGCGTTTGCCGCGATGGTCACGCGCATGGACACGGACATCGGCAAAATCGCTGCGTTGTTGAAGGGATTAAAGATCGACGGCGACACGCTGGTGATTTTCGCGCGCGACAACGGGCCGTGCACCGCCGGCGGGCACAAGGCATCGACGTTCCAGTCGACCCCGTTTCGCGGTGAAAGTGCCGGCCGCGGCGGCCGCCTGCTTCTGGAGCAATGCGTCCTGCTGTGCTCCCGACAACTCCGCAAATCCGCGGCGCTGCTTCGCCCGGCTCGCGCGCTCGAGTTCCGCCAGGCCATCGGCAAACAACTTTTTCTCCGCGTTGGTCATGGGCGCAAACCGCGAGGTGTTCATGAGTGGGCGGATGGTTTTTGCAAACCTGGAACGTCGCATCGTCTGCGCCGCACACTTGATAACCGGATGTGGCTTGAACCCGACCCCGGGCGTTTGACAGGCTCGCCGCCGGTCCGCACCTTCAGAGGGTGAGAACGTCGCGTTGCATCGGAAGCGCATGGGTCGTGGCGCTAGTCTGTCTCGCATCCGCGGCCGCCGCGGCGACTGCTCCGAGCACGATGCCCACCCCGCTCTTCTCACTCTGGCAGCTTGCGGCCGACGTCGCGCTGGAGAACGATACGCCGCAAGTGGTGATCTACGAGGACGGAACCGTCATCGCACGCCGCAGCGCCAGGCCACCGCAAGCCACGGGCGGCGCTCCAGCTTCGGCCGCACTCGTGACGCGACGCCTGCGACTCGATGAGGTGAACATCTGGTACGATGACATCTTCGCCATCGTGCGCGACGAGGAGTTGAAGAGCGTCTACAACCTGGACAACAGCGGCCGCGCGCCCGTCGCGGTGTTCCACTTTGCCGTCGCGGGGCGCGGCTTCCTCGTGCGCGTCCGCGGCCTCGCTGACACCGCGTTGTCGCCGTTCGGCACGCTGCTGAACCGCGACGCCGAGGACGTTCCGGCGCGCCTGCTGCGGGTGTTCCAGGATGCGCGCCGGCTGACGCTGGATGGCGCGACGCCATGGCAGCCGGCTTCCATCGAGGCGCGCGTCATGCCGACCCGTTATCAGTTTTCGAATACGCGGACGTGGCCGGCCGACTGGCCGAATCCGCTGGCCGCCGCCCATGCACTCGTCGCGGGTGGCGCGGCGGTGATGCTCGACGCTTCCGCCGCGGGCGTGGGGCGTCTCGCCGGGCTGTCCGGATGGTTTCCGTTTTCTCTCGGCGGGGAGGTGCGGCTGGTGTGGTTTCGACCGGTGCTTCCGGGCGAGGCGTTGTGGCGCCGCCAGATCGAGGCCGACGCCGAACAGGCGCGCGCAGTGCTGGCGACGAACGCGCGCAATCAACTCGACGCCGAGCGCGGGCAGATTCGTGTCACGCTGGAGCAGCGCGTGGGCGCAACGGGGATCGCGACACCCGCGGCGGTGGCGCCGCCCGCGGCAGACGCGCGGCTGCAACCGCCGCCGATCGATCAACCGGACCTGACGGTCACTCGTTACCCCGTCGCGCCCACGGTACCGAATGGGAAAATGAAGCCGCGTTGAGTCGTCCACTCGCGGGCGCTCGCCGGCCACGCCGGGGCCACCGGCACGCGCGCTCCCGTTCTGGGTGCAGGGCGCGCTACGGCTTCCGATTGCGGGGATGGAATTTGGCGTGATGATCGAGCAGCCGCTGCGGTTCGACGGCGGTGTAGATTTGCGTGGTCGAAATGCTGGCATGGCCGAGCATTTCCTGAATCGCGCGCAAATCGGCGCCACCGGTGAGCAGATGCGTTGCGAACGAATGGCGCAGCGCGTGTGGTTTCACATTCTTGGGAATGCCGGCACGCTCGGCGTACTTTTTCACGATCATCCACAATCCCACCCGCGAGAGCGCGGCACCGCGTGGGTTGAGGAACAGCTGGCTGCCCGTGCGCGGCTTCACCAGATGTGGCCGGCCGGAAAGAACGTACGTACTGACGGCGTCACGCGCCTTGGAACCGATTGGCACAATCCGCTCCTTCGAGCCCTTGCCGAAGACGCGCAGGAAACCGTGCTCCACATCCACCTGTTGTAACGTGAGCGAAGCGAGCTCCGACACCCGCAGCCCGCTCGAGTAAAACAGTTCGAGCAGCGCCCGATCGCGCAATGAGCGAGGGTCGCCACCGGTCGGCGCGGCCATGAGGCGGACCATTTCAGGTTCCGACAGCGTCACTGGCATTTTTCGCACCAGCTTCGGACCGCTGAGCAGCGCGGTGAAATCATCGGGGCGGATTTTTTCGCGCACGAGAAACCGCGCGAGCATTCGTAGCGCACTGAGTTTTCGCGACAGGCTGGCCACGCTGTAATCCGCCGCGCTCAGCGCGTGCACCCAGGCGCCGGCCTGCGCACCGGTGACGCACCGCCAATCCGCCACGCCCTGCGAAGCAAGAAACCCGGCAGCCTGGTCGAGGTCGCTCTGGTAATTCGATCGCGTGTGACGCGAAAGCCCACGTTCCAAATCGAGGAAGCCGATGAAGGCGTCGATGTCCGACGCATACGCCCGCGGTGCTTTGCTGGGCGGGAGCAACTTCTCAATAACGCCGGCGGGGCGGCGGTCGGTAGGTCGAAGAACTCTCCTTCATCCGGAAGGTGATCCGCGCCTTTTCCAAATCGTAAGGACTCATCTCCATTTTCACCGTGTCGCCCGCGGCGATCTTGATGAAGTTCTTTCGCAACTTGCCTGAAATGTGGGCGAGCACCACATGCCCGTTCGCCAGCTGCACTTTGAACATCGTCCCCGGCAGCACCGCGACGATCTTACCTTCGACTTCGATCGCGTTGTTGTCAGATGACATGAGGAACGCGTAATTCGAGCGGTTGGCGGTTGGTCATAGGGATGGTCAAAACCACCTTGTAAGGCAGAATTTGGCAGCCTTAGTCAAGGTTTCACTCCCGCGGGTAGTGACTCATTTTGAACCGACCGTTGAAAATCGGCGCAGGGGTTTCAGTCGGGAGCAATGACCCGAGAGGAGCGAAAACAGCTTATCAGCCAATCATGCCGTTCGTTTGTTGTTCCGTAGGGAAGAAGCGAACGTTTCACGCAAGGGGACTGGCAATCTCGGGCAATCGTGGCGCGACCTGCAACGTAAAGATCCAAGTCGGCTATGTGAAACTGCCAAAGGCAACGGGCGGCGGATTTGTTTCGCTGGGGCCGGCGTTATACGGGAAACCGCCGAAATGGGCGACTGAGCGGGACGCCAAGCCCAAGGCCGTCGTGAGAGTGAAGCGAACGGCAACGCGTGTACCCACTCTATTTCTGACCGGGGCGGCCAAGCAGATAAAAGTTGTTCGGGCTGAATGAGGTGCTCGTGTTCGGGGATAACGCATTATCACTTTGATCGGCCTTAACGTCGCAGGGTTCATGATACGCTTGGGCCGCATTCATGGCCGCGACGCTTTGCGCTCTGTTCGGTCAATGGGCAAGAGAATTACGGCGCGGCCAAAAGGGCGGCGTTTGCTTTGCGTAGTTCCATCTGCGCAATCATTTTCATCTCTTCTTTGCTCATAACGCCCTCTTTGAGTTTGAATTTTTCGTAGGCATCTTGAGAGGCAGTTTCCCAGATTCTTCCGAGGATAAAATCATGCGAAGGACCTTGGGCGGTCGCTACCACGATAAACGGAACGGTGCCTTGAATGTCTGTGGGCGAAATTGTTTTTGCTTCAACGGCGGCGAGAAACTTCCGCCCCGAGTGCAAGCCGATTTCAAAGAGTTTTTTATGCATCTCCTTTTCTCCTGCGACGTCCGCGAAAACCGCTGATTGAAAAGCGGCCCATAAGCGCACGCCTTCAAGCGCAAGCTGCTTCGACACTATTTGCCTAGCCTCAGCAACTTTATCAGCCCCAGATGCCGCGATGCAAAAGGCAAAGGCGATCAGGATTGCGACGGATTTCATAGGGGTGATGTTCCACCGCCATCCGCTCACACGCCATGCCAAAAATTTTGCGCGTCTCGGAATTCTCAATTGAGTCACGACCCTCCCGCCGGTGCTGTCTTAACTTGACTGCCGGATGAATTTACTTGCGGTTGGCGGTTGCGGAGACAGATGCGAAAAGCATGAACACTCCGACAGCGTATAAGAAGAACAAGTACAAGTCCGGAGGCCGGATGAACAAGAATCGGGCAAAAAACATCTCACGTGAACCCAATGTTATGAGAACCGGAGCCGCTAACTCCGACGCTCAGAAAAAAGTTTAGGCACTTTTTTATGAAGTAGTTCGTCAACGGACTGAACGATGGCGCTGCTAAAGTGCACGCTGTCGTATTGGATTGATATTATTTTGTCGCATTTCCTGCACGAGAAAGAACAGGCAGGCCATATTTGCTCCCCGTATGCGGCTTCTGCCTAATTAATTAATGGCCTCGACACGGCAGGAATCAATAACCGCCGCGCAATGCGGGCACTTCCCTTTCAGAATAATCGGGGTTGTATTCACGCAATAACACTTCCCCAAATTACTCTCGGGATCGAGAAATCTATTGGTGGGTGTATTGTGTCATGGATTTTCGACGCGAAAGACATTGACTACCGTCGAAGTCACCTCAGTCCGGTTTTCATGGACATTGCACAACTGAAATCACATCGCGCAGCGTTCGTGATTCGCCAGCAACGCGACCTTGAAGCGTTTGATTCGTTCATCGCCCTACAAGAGCGGCTTTGCGGCTCGCCGAGTCCATGCATGGCGCAGCGAACCAGGCGCAAGCCGCGCGCTCCCTCAGTCGGCTCATGACTTTTTGATCGAGCGCAACCGCACTCTGACTCACGCGCGAGTAGTGCAGGAAATGAGTTTTGGGTTTTGGACCAGCTTGCTCAATAGTAGATACGAACCGCTTTTTCACGCTACCTGCACCCACGTGTTCCCGGGGATGCCGAAATCGCAACGAACACGCGGAAACGCATCACATCGCTTTGAAAGCATCCGCACTCTCCGTAACCGCGTCTTCCATTTTCGACGAATTTGGAATCGCCCGGATCTGAAAGCTGATTACGACCAAATTCTCGAAGCTATTGGTTGGGTTAATCCGAACGCTCAAAGGCTTTTTCTTCCCGCGGGCGCAGAAAACAAATTTGCCGCGGTGCTAGCATTGCGTCCGTAGATTTCAAACTGACCCACTACCCTCCCGCGATCACACCCATGCCGGCCCCTTCTGCGCCTTTATCCTGCCCATTCGAGAAACGTTTCCCCTCCCAACTGGTGCGCGACGATGTGTTTTTCATGAGCCTGGCGTTCAACCAGGCAATCGATGCATGGCGGCAGGATGAAGTTCCCATCGGCGCCGTCATTGAGATTGGTGGAGACGTGGTCGCGTCCGCGCACAACACGGTGGAACGGATCAACGACCCCACCGCGCACGCCGAAATTCTGGCGATCACGCAGGCCGCCGCGGCGATTGGCGACTGGCGGCTCGCCGGCGCCACCCTGTACGTGACGAAGGAACCCTGCCCCATGTGCTCGGGTGCCATGTTGATGTCGCGGATCAAACGCGTCTGTTACGCCGTGCCGGATCCGAAGATGGGCTGTCTCGGCGGCGCGACGAACCTCAACGACCTGCCGCGCGTGAACCATCATCTCGAACTCACGGCTGGAGGCGTAATGGAAAACGAATGTCGCGATTTGCTTCAGGCGTTTTTTCGACTGAAGCGTCGAGCCAGCGACGCATCGGAGTTCTAGCCCGTGTATTTCGCGCGGGAACACAGCCAAGCTGATCTTAACCGCGAAACATTCCGTTCTTCTCGTCGTGCGCGGCTAATTCTGAGATCGACCATCTCAAATCCGGAATCGACCGGCCGACAAAGCGACCCTCCCGTTTGACGTAACCGCAGGGCAGTGCATCAATTGCCCTGCTACGTTCGCTCAAACACAAATCCACACCTCCCATGGCATTCGAACTTCCACCGCTGCCCTATCCATCCAACGCGCTCGAGCCCCACATCGACGCCAAGACGATGGAAATCCATCACGGCAAGCATCACCAGGCCTACGTCACCAACGCGAATAACGCGCTGAAGGATCAGCCCGCCCTCGCAAATCTCGACGTCAATACGTTAATTGCGGACCTCAGCAAGGTGCCGGAAAACATCCGCGGCCCTGTCCGCAACAATGCCGGCGGCCACAGCAACCACTCCTTCTTCTGGAAAATCATGGGCCGGGGCAAAGGCGGTGCGCCCAAGGGCAAGCTCGCCGAAGCCATCACTTCGACCTGGGGCTCATTCGACAAGTTCAAGGAGGAATTCGGGAAAGCCGCGACCACGCGGTTCGGTTCCGGCTGGGCGTGGCTTGTCGTGGGCGCCGACCAGAAGCTCGCCATCGGATCCACGGCCAATCAGGACAGCCCGCTCATGGGCAAGGCGGTCGCTGGTTTCGAAGGCAAACCGGTCATCGGCCTCGATGTCTGGGAGCACGCGTATTATTTGAATTTCCAAAACCGCCGCCCCGACTACATCGCTGCGTGGTGGAACGTGGTCGACTGGGATGCCGCCGAGCAGAACTACCAGGCCGCGTTAAAGTAAACTGCGCCTCCCGCTTCATTCGCTCCTGCACGGGGCCGGCTCGAGAGCCGGCCCCCGTTTTTTGCCCCCGTTCGCGGCAACGGCTTTATTTCCAACTGCACATCTGCGGCGGCCGTCGGACAGGACAGCGCCTACTGATACCACACGCTGCCCTGCTGCGCGGCGCCGAAACTCGCCGGCGTGATCGGCGTGCTTTTTCCCGTCTCCGTATCGAGGATACACAGCACGCTGGCGTTGCGGCTGCGCGCCGTGTAAACGAGGTGCCGGCCGTCCGCCAGCCAGTTGGGTTCAATGCCGTCGAATGGCGGATTCCTCATTTCCACGACGGCCGCCTTCCCGAGGGAGAAATCGTATACGGCGATCTGATACTGACGACCCACCCGGACGGTGCAGGCGATCTTGTTGGGCTTCGCGCGACTCCAGTCCGGCTCCGCGCTGTAACCGTAGCCGGTGACCAGCCGTTGCGGCGTGCCCCCCCCGGCGGGAATCACGTGCAGCTGCGGACCCGGCTCCATCACGAACACGATGCGGCTGCCGTCCGGCGACCAGCAGGGCGACGATTTCACCGCATCCGAGCGCGTCTTGCGCGACACCTGCCGGCCCTGCGCGTTGCTCACATAAACCTCCGGCTGGCCCTCCCCCGTGAGCACCATCGCGACCTGCTGCCCGTTGGGGCTGAAGCGCGCCCCCATGTTCGTCCCGCGGAAACTCACGAACGCCGTGCGCTGATGCGAGCGGAGGTCATGCTGGTACACATCGGGAAATCCAGATTTGAAGTAACTCGTGTAAAGCAGGCGGCCCCCATCCGGCGACCAGCGCGGGGTCAGCAACTGTGCGCGATCGCTGGTCACCCGCTTCATTTCCCCGAGGAACAAGTCCGAAACGTACACTTCCTTCTTGCCCGTCGCTTCGCCGATGAAAGCGAGCCGCGCGGCAAAAAACCCGCTGAGCCCCTGCCCGTTGGTCTTGGTCACCGCGATATCCGCCGCCCGCAGCAGGGCATTCCGCACACTGGCTCCGGAAGCTACCTCCGAGGAGACAACGGTGCCGGATGGCGCGCGGCTGATATCGACGCGGACCTGGTTGCCCGCGCCGGCCGTGAACCGGATGTCGAAGGCATGGCCGCTCGCGACGAGCTTGTAACGGCCGTGCGAATTGAAAGCCAGCAGCGCGAGCGTGTTCAGCTCCGGCGTGTTTGCGGAGACGCGCACCGGGAGCGTGTTTTTCTCGACGTCGACGACCACGCGACCGATGTCACGCTGGGCGGCCGCGGAGGCGGCACTCAATGCCACCAACGAAAACGAGAGGAGAAGGCGTGACAGGGAACGGGCGGGAGCAGAGGGTGACGATCTCATTGCAGCGAGCGAGCGACGAAGGAATGGTGGAAAGTGAAAGCCGGCCACCGCCCTGGCACGCGATAACACGCCAGAAAGGGACCGACCGGCATTTCTATTTGCTCCGCATCGCAGCATAACAACTCTTATTTGCTCACAATCCTCCTCCTTCACCGTGACGTCCGATCAAATCAAAGAGCATCTCAAACAGGTCAAATATCCCGGCTTCAGTCGTGATATCGTTTCCTTTGGCCTGGTCCGCTCGGCCGGTTTCGTCGACGGAACCGTGCAGGTGTCGCTTGCGCTGACGAGCAGCGATCCGAAAACACCTCTGCAGTTGAAGCAGGACGTGGAGAAGTGCCTGCGAGACCTGCCCGGGGTGAAAGACATCATCGTTGAGATTGCCGTCTCACCCGCGAAGGCATCCCCGGCGATCGCGAGCGCCACCGGCGGCAATGTGGCCGGCGCCGGTGCGGCGCCGCGCACGATCAAGCATGCAGTGGCGATCGCTTCGGGCAAAGGTGGCGTGGGCAAAAGCACCTTTGCGGTGAACCTGGCCTGTGCGCTCGCGCAGGTGTTCGAGACGGCCGGGCGTCCGGGACGGGTTGGCTTGATGGATTGCGACATCTACGGACCGAGCGTCCCGTTGATGATGGGAATTTCCGGCCGCCCCGATGTGGAGGGGAATGGCGCCGAGGCGATGCTGCTCCCGATGGAGCGTTATGGCGTCAAGGTCATGAGCATGGGTTTTCTCGTCGACGACAACACACCCGTGGTCTGGCGCGGGCCGATGATCATGAAGACCGTGCAGCAGTTCGTCCAAAATGTGGCGTGGGGTGAATTGGACGTGCTGCTGGTGGACTTGCCGCCGGGCACCGGTGATGCCCAGCTCTCGCTCGTGCAAACGCTGCCGCTCGATGGTGCGATCATCGTCACGACTCCACAACCCGCCGCGACCAACGTGGCGCGGAAAGGCGGACTGATGTTTCAAAAAGTAAACGTGCCTCTGCTCGGGGTCGCCGAGAACATGAGCTATTTCATGGATCCCGCCGGCAACAAACACGCTCTTTTCGGCTCGGGGGGTGGGCTGGCGACCGCGGAGAGACTCGGCACGACACTGCTGGGCCAGGTCCCACTCATTCCTGAAATCCGCGAAGGGGGCGATACCGGAGCTCCGATCGTCGTGACATCACCCGGGGGCGTCGCCGGTCAGGTCTTCCGCGAAATAGCGGATGCCCTGCTCGAGCGGTTAAACCGAGCCGGTGTCGCGCACCGGTAAAACTTACGATAAAATTGCAGGCATTGACAGGCATGGCAGGGTCCTCTCATTTCACATCGCTGCAAGCATGACGCATCCTGCTCAAGAGCCTTCGGCTTCCCGGGAGTTCGTAAAACAGTCCAGTCTCTACCAAGAGTTCCTGGCTGAGCGGGAGGAAATCCTTAAACACAAGTGGCTGGAATCAGAACGCTTAGGATACGATATCGGCTTCGAGCGCGCCTTGCTGGACTGGATACGGAAGCACCGCGAGAGCTGGCGGGCGGCGCGGCGGCAGCATCAACACTCCGGGAATATCTCGGGGGGGGCCGAAAAGAAGGCGGGGTGATCGGCCGGGCCCCAGGGGCTGCGAGTGGCGGATCGTAATTGCGGGCGCCAGCGAGTGGATGCACGCGATCGGCAGTTTCCTTCCCCGGCTGCATCGGCGCGGGCCTGAACTGCGCAGCCAGGGCCCACCATGCAGGCAAAAGAAAGCCGGGCGCATGCGCCCGGCGGAAAGTATCAGGCGGGTGTACGCCTTCCGGTTCTTGTTATTTGATCTCCTTGTGGAGCGTGTGGCGCTTGAGGTGCGGATTGTATTTCTTCTTCTCGATCCGCTCCGTCACGGTCTTCTTGTTCCGCTTGGTGAGGTAGCGGGACACCGGCTTCCCCTCTTTACGGGCTTCGGTGCACTCCAGAATGACTTGTTCTTGCATGATTGAAATGGGTTAAGCGGTCAGAGGAAAGGCTGCCGTCGCAGCGGTGCAACAGGAAAGTGAACCGGTCTTCGAAGGGCAGGCGCCAGTCGAAGACTTGGCGCCAACTCCAAATGGTCGCACTCGCAGTCCCAGTCGCGGGGACGTCTGAAGCTCATTTCTTGCCGTGCTCGTTCACTCGTCCACTCCCGCTTCAACGCCGCTTTTCCGTCAGAGGCAGCATCACGCCGCGCCGGAACAATGTCACCTGGCCGGTGCTCGACGATACGACGATCGAAATGCAGTTCGCGGCCACGCTGATCGCGGCCGCGGCCGCGTGCCGGCTGCCGAGCCCGCTGGGCAGCTCATGCGTGCTGTCCGTCGCCTGGATCAGGCTGCCGGCGGATTCCACCACCCCGTCGCCGCGAATGATGAACGCACCGTCGATCGAAGAAAACTCCTTCACCGTCTCGTCCATGAACGGATTCAGGATGTTCCGGTCCTCCTCTTTGTAACCGAAGAATGGATTCAACACGAGTGGCTTGGACAGTGAGCCGACCTTGTCCGTGTCGCCCACGACAAAGAGACATCCCACGGGCCGACCCTCCCGGCCTTCGACCGCCAGTTCGGTGGTCACCGCAATCACGCGCTCCAGCACCTCCGGCTTGACGTCCGGCGGCAGCAGGTCGGCCGTCGAACCGGTCAACAGCGTCTGGAATTCGCGCTCGATATCGACCACCACGAGTGTGTCGAACTGGTTGCTTCCGGTGATGCCGCCCACGCAGCAAATCCGGTCGGTGAACGTCACGATGCCACGCGTCAGCGCGACCAGCATCGCGCTGCGCAATTGCGCCAGCCGCTGATTCGAGAACGACCGCACCTGGATCGTCTCGCTGAATTCGCGCTCGTCGTCGCTTGTTTCCAGCGAGGTGCGGGTGACCAGAATGGTTTTGAGATTGGAGCGCAGCACCCCGGGCTGGATGCCTCCGATGAACGTGTCGCCGAACACGACAATGGCACTGCAGTCCGCCCCCTTTGCCACGCGCTCGGCCTCGCGAAACATGAGCCGGTTGACGCGATTCTGCTGCGCCTGCACGATGCGCAACCCGCCAAACCCGCCGACGAGTCGCTCGTGCAGCGCATCCAGATCGGAGGCGTTGACCAGGTTGTCGACGAGTTCCTGATCCTTCACCTGGCGCGCGAGCGAGGCGAGAACCTGGAGGTAATCGCGCGCGTTTTCGCCCGCGATCAACATCACGATCAAATGCACCCGTTCGTCGGCGAGAGCACCGTCGTGTCGGATGCCGACCCGGCTGCGACCGATGGCGAGGATGTAGCGCCGGCTCATCTTCACCCGCACGTGCGGCAGAGCGACGCCGTAGCCAAGATAGGTCGTCATCGTGCTTTCACGCGCGAGCAGACCCTTGAGCAGCGATTCCGGCTTGAGGTCCGGAAATTTTTCCACGCAGACGGCGAGCAGTTCCTGCAACGCCCCCTCGAGATCGAGACTGCGCAGGTCAACAATCCGGCTGCGGGCGATGATCCGATCCAGCCGCATGCGTCAGACGGTTTGTCGGCGAGGCGCCGGGTTACCATGGCCTGCAACGCGGCAAGCGTAAGGTTGCAGGGCCGCCCCCTGGATGGAAAAGGCAGCGCCGCCGGGTGCGAGCGCGGGGTGATTTCGCGGCGCGACTTTCATAACGCAACCGCTCGGCCGCTCACTTCTCCCACTGGAGGGCGCCCTTTTTCATCTCGTAAACGAGACCGAGGACGAGCACCCCGAGGAAAAACAAAATCGGGCCGAGGATCGCGATTTGGTTGGCCAGGAATTCGCGATAAATGAACGTCCACGGAATGAGGATCACCACCTCGAGATCAAAGAGCATGAACAGCAACGCAGTGAGAAAAAACTTCACCGAAAATCGCGCGTGCACCAGTCCCTCGCCCGCGATGCCACATTCGTAGGCCGAGTCCTTGATCTTGTTCTTCTTGAATCTCTGGCCGAGCAGATGACTCGCGCCAATCACACCACCGGTGATACCGGCCGCCAGCAGGGCCTGAATGAGAAAAGGAAGATAAGAGGAGGCGCCCATGAGGGTAACAATGAAACAATTGGCCTCAGGTACTCGCATCCGGCAAGTGGGAAGTGTCAGGAGTTTGCGGTTGTAGCTGAAGTGACCTGGGCGTCCCGCCCATGGACGACGCAACCCGCGACCTAAACACGGGCCGGAGAGGCCAAACGCTTATACCAAGTCATGCACGGGCGGGACGCCCGTCGGACCCGGAATATGGCCGGGACGTCCATGCCACTTCGAACCAAGGCAGGCGGGACGCCCGCGCCTACTCGACTAATATGATCTTCGCGTCCTTGGTTCGCGTCGAGCCCACGCCGAGCGTCTCCGCGAATTCGAGCGTGCGGATTTCTTCGTTGATTGGCTCAAATCCGTTTCGCTTCCGCTGCAGGTTCATCCGGTCGCGCATCAGTGCATCCATCAACACGGGATCATTACTCAACAACATGAGGGGCTCGCTCACGGTGTAGAGCGAATTGAAGAACGGACCACCGATGAACTGATAGTGCTCCAGACTCGCGAGCGTGAAGACCCACGTCTGGCGCAACTCCGGGATCGCGCTCATTTCCGCCACGGCCGCCGGTGCGTTCGCCGGCGAACGGAAAAACCGCGCCGTGTTCGAGGCGTTCCACAGGGTCGCATTCACCAGTGCCCCGTTGATCGCGAGCGTGGGATGATCCGTGTAAACGGGCAGGTTGATCCAAAAGTCAGCATCCAGGAACAGCGGCGTCGCCAGAAAGCTCTTACGATCCTCGTCCTTGGTCGTGGAATTCGGGACATCCCTCGTCTGCTGCTCGGCAAAGATCGGATCGAACCGCTGCGGCAGCGGCGAATCGTAGAACCAGACCGGATCATAGTAGCGGCCCGATTCGAGGACGTACACGGGGTTGCCCGCAAACGGTGTCGAGCCGGAAACCAGCGATGGCAGGTAGCCCGTCATCCTCAGGCGAAGCGCGTTCAGCCCCACGAGGAAGACGTCCTTGTGGCCGAACCCGCGCCGCTCGAGGGCGGCAATCACCGCTTTCACCATCGGCACCGGCGTGGCCATGCCGGGGCCTGAATCGGTATACACCTTGAGGCCTACTTTCTTCTTCGCGCCCGGAGCCAGGCGG
>JBBRCR010000164.1:0-15804 GCA_038204695.1 Opitutales bacterium
GCTGCGCGCCGTGGTGAACATCACCCTCCGTACGCCGGCCACGGCCGCGCGCGGGCAGCCTGTTTTCAAGGCGATTCAGCAGGCTGCGCCCGAGGTGGCCACGCGTTTGCTCCCGGCCCTGGCGCGCATTGGCGGCGCCACCAGTGCGGAATGCGCGGCCCGCCTCGCGGTCCGCCCGGACCCGAAGCTCGCCCCTGCGGCCGTCGCGCTGCTCTCCCGCTGGAGCGACCGCACGGCGCTGCTGCCGCTGGTCACGGTCGCGGAAAAAGCGGCCACGCCCCAGGCGCGCACGGCGGCCACGGACGCCGCGCTCCGCTTCCTGGAGCGCAACCGCGAATTGTGGTCGCCCGAACAAGGCGACGTGCTGGGGCGGCTGCTGAAAACCCAGCCCGACGCCGATGCGCGGAAGCGCATCCTCGGCCTGTTGGCTCGCGGCAACGACCGCACCGCGCTTCTACTCGCTTCGCGGATGCAGCCGGACCCGGCGCTTCGCGCCACCGCGGGCGAGGTCATGGAAATAATTCAGGCGAATCGCATCGGCCCGCCCCTGCTGCGCGCGTCAGCGGGCGCGGACAGCCTGAAGAACCTGATGGATGGAAAAACGGATACGCGCTGGAGCGTACCCGCGACCGGCAACGACTGGCTCGAGCTTGATCTGCGGAAGACGCGTCCGCTGAAACGCCTCACGCTCGACCAGACCGGGCGGACCGGCGAGTACCCGGAACGTTATCAGGTTTTTGTCACGAACGATCGGGCGGCAGTCGGTGCGGCCCTGGTTTCCGGCAACGGCCAGCGCAGCCGCACCGTGATCGAACTGCCCGAGAAGACCCGTGGCCGCTACGTCATCATCATGAATGTGGCCGAGCGCGAAGAGACACCATGGACGGTGAGCGAGCTGTTTGTGGACTGAATCGAAACCATGACAACCTCGCGAATCGTCATCCTGGCCTCACTGCTGCTTGCGACCGTCGACGCGCCGCGCGCCCATGCCATTACCCTGGTGGAAAACGGAAGCGCCCGCGCAGTCATTGTGCTCGAGGACGCGGCCAACGAGTTTCACGCCACGGCCGCGAAGGATCTTCAGGATCACCTGCGGCTGATTTCCGGAGCGGAGATTCCCATCGTCAATGCGGCCGCCGCGCGCGCCAGTGATTCGCGAACGGTGCGGCTGATCGTCGGCGCCGGCAAACTGAGCCAGGGACTCGGGGTGCCGGCGGCGGGGTTGGAACGGGAGGCATATCGGATTCGCACGACGGGAAACAGTGTGGTGTTCGTCGGTCACGATATCGCCCGCTCCTCCAATGCGACCTCATGGGCGGTCGGCTATTTTCTGGATCGGTATCTCGGTGTGCGCTGGCTCTGGCCGGGAGACCTGGGCACGTACGCGCCGCCGCAGAAGACGATCACCATCCCGGCCCTCGACGTCACGGGCCGGCCGCAACTCGAGCAGCGGAAGTTGCGATCGCGTGGCGCGGGGCCCACAGCAGAGTGGTTGCGGCACCACGAGATGGGCTCGCGGATGAAGTTCGGTTTTGGCCACGCGTTTACCGACTGGTGGCCGAAGTACCACGAGAGCCATCCGGACTATTTCGCCGTCCCGCCGCCGGGCGAGAAACAGCCTTATCCGCAGCCGGACCGCGTGAAGCTGCGCATCGGGAATCCGGCGGTGGCCGACCAGATTTTCGAGAACTGGCGGCAGGCCGGCCGGCCGGACAACTGGAACGTGTGCCCGAATGACGGCTCGGGCTGGGACACAAGCCCGGAATCGCGGGCGATGGACTTGCCCGATGTTTTCGAGCCGCACGACATCTGGCGCAACAAGGCGAATCTGACGCGTCGCTTTGTGCAGTTCTGGAATCAGCTGCTGGTACGCATGCGGGCGGAGAATCCGGCGGTCACCCTTTCAACGTATGCATATAGTTGTTACCGGGAGCCGCCCGCGGATGTGAAACTGGAGCGCGGAATGGTCGTGGGGATCGTCGACACGTATGCGAGTACGAAGACGTGGCAGGCGTGGAACGACGCCGGTGCCCGCCTGATTCTGCGGCCAAACTGGTGGCATGTGGGCGGGTCGGGGCCGCACCTGCCGCTTCACCTTCAGGGCGAGAACTTCCGTTACGCGCAGACGCATGCCATGATTGGCTTCGATTTCGACAGCCTCATGGGCCACTGGGGAAATCAGGGTGTGCTGTACTATTTGATCGCGCGGCTTTCGACGCGGCCTGATCTCGCGGTCGATCAGGTCATCGCGGAATACACCGGCGCATTTGGCGCCGCGGCACCGATCATCGGCGAGTATCTGGCGTACTGGGAGGACTACACCGCGAAAGTGGCGACGCCGGTGACCGCGGGCGGCGACGTTTCGCAGAATCCGAACGGCCTGTTTGAAACGCTGGCGCGAAAATACGGGAAAACCGGCAGCACGCTGGGCACGAGCTGGAGCATGATGCCATACATCTATACCGACGAGGTCATTGCACCCGGGCGGGAGATCCTTGACCGCGCGGCGAAAGCCGTGGCGAACGACCCGACGGCCTCGCGCAAACGCGTCAGCTATCTGCAAACCGCGCTGGAGTTGCTCCGGCAGCATCGCGAAGTGATTCGGCTGGCCGACAAGAAAGCACGGCGCCCGGGCGAAACGGATCGGGACCTCATCGCGCAAATGAATCGTCTCGAAGTCCGACAAAAGGAAGCGGTACGCGAATATGGTCTGATTGGGTTCGACCAGACGATTCCGTCGCGGCTCCGGGTGACTGACCCGCGAAAAATGGAGGGACTGTAGGACCGAGGCCGCCCTGTGGGAGGGTGACACTCGTCGGCGGAAGCGCCGACCCCCTGGTCCCAGTGGATTTGCGAACGTCCGTGCCTTGCGTGACGCCCGTCTCGGGCTGGCGGGTGGAGTTTGGCCAATTTGGCTTCGTGGCTGCGGCTTCAGGCCGCAGTCGCGCCAGTCTCCGACGGGTGTATACGATTGATCGACCGGTCTCGGGCGACTGGAAAGTCGCCCCTCCGACAAGCCACCGGCAAACGCCACCTGCGATTCATCTCACAACCACACGTGATCACATGAACTCAGCGGCAAGGATGCGTTCACATTTGCCGCGGCCCGCCCCGTCGAAGTGACGTGGTGCGGCGTGCCGACCTGTCTTCCCCATCTCCGCCATCTTCTCGCTCTTCCGCGTCTTCCAGCATCTTCCAGCGTCTTCCCCTCTTCCGCGTCTTCCAGCATCTTCCAGCGTCTCCCCCCATCTCCGCCATCTTCTCGCTCTTCCGCGTCTTCCAGCATCTTCCGCGTCTTCCCCTCTTCCGCGTCTTCCCCTCTTCCGCGTCTTCTAGCGTCTTCCAGCCAACCCCGGGCTTGATGCTCCACGATCCCTCGCATCCACTTGAGACGATGCGCGCTCAACTCTCGCTTCTTCTCGCCCTCGCCACTGTCGCACAGGCCCAAATCCCCGGGGAAACACCCAACGGATACGTGCTGCCGAACGGATGGCGGCTCACGCCGGCGGGGCGGCACGCGGAGCTGCCCGACTACGTGTTGAACGTGACGCCGTCGCCCGATGGTCGGAGCATCGTTGCGTTGCATTGCGGGCACGGCCCGCACGGGCTGGCGGTGATCGATCCGGTCACGATGCAGGTGCGGCAGCAGGTGCCGTTAAAGTCCGCCTGGCTTGGTCTGGCGTGGGCGCCCGACGGCAAATCGCTTTTCGTCTCCGGCGGAAATGCCGAAAGCCGGAGCATGCCCACGGTCGCGCCGATTTATGTGTTCGGTTTCGAAAACGGCCGGTTGAGCGAAAAGCCCATCCGCGAATTCAACCATCGGTTGCCACCGCACGGAATTTACTGGTCAGGCCTCGTGCACCATCCGACGAAGCCGCTGCTTTTCGCCGCCAACCGCGGCACCCAGCCGACACCCGGACACGTCGTGATCTTCGATACGCAAACAGGTCAGCGGCTCGCTGAGTTGCCGTCCGACATCAATCCCTACGCCGTGCTGCTGGATCCGAGCGGTGACACGTTGTACGTGTCGAACTGGGGCGGCCGCTCCGTTTCCGTCATCGATGTCGCCACTCGGAAAACGCGCGCGACGATTCGCGTCGGCTACAACCCGAATGACCTGGTCCTTGCGCCCGACGGCCGGCTGTTTGTCGCGTGCGCCAATGAAAACTCGGTCTATGTGATCGATACGAAAACGCGGCACCCGATCGAGGTTATATCAACGGCGATGTATAAAATGGCGCCCGTCGGCTCGACGCCCAACGCGCTCACGCTCGATCCATCCGGAAACATGCTGTTCGTGGCGAACGCGGATAACAACAACGTCGCCGTCATCAACATATCCGAGCGCGAAGTCTCCAACGTGCTCGGGTTCATTCCGGTCGCATGGTATCCGGCTTCGCTCGCCCTGTCGGCGGATCGGCAATCCCTCTACGTTGGATCAGCCAAGGGACTGGGCAGCTATCCCAATCTTCACGGCCCGACGAGTCCGCTGCTCGCCACCTCGACGGCCGGTGCGCGCAGCAACCATATTGCGCGTCTACAGCGAGGCAGCGTGAGCGTCGTGCCGCTGGCCAGCCTCAAGTCTGAGATTAAAGCCCACACCCGACAGGCGATGGCGAACTCCCCCTATAATGACGAGATGCTTGCGCTGGCGCGCCCACCGGCCTCGGGGCCTTCAATTGTTCCGCGTGAAGTTGGCGCGGGTTCGCCGATCAAGCATGTCATCTATATCATCAAGGAAAACCGCACGTATGATCAGGTCTTCGGCGATCTGCCGCAGGGCAACGGCGACCCGCGGCTTTGCATCTTCGGGCGCAAGGTGACCCCAAACCAGCACAAAATGGCCGAGGAGTTCGTCCTGCTGGACAATCTATATTGCGACGCCGAGGTTTCGGTCGACGGCCACTCGTGGTCGAATTCGGCCTACGCGACCGATTTCAACGAGAAGCGGTGGCCGCCGCAGTATGGCGGCCACAGCGCAGCCGTGCGCGGGCCGGGCGACGTACCGTCCTCCGGCCACATGTGGGATCTCGCGGCGACGAAGGGGCTCACGTACCGCTCATATGGCGAGCAGGCGGAGCGCGTGAGCGATGGCACCGAGCGAATCGCCCGGGCCCGCAGCAGCGCCCCCGGGCTGGTGGGCCATATTTCCCCGCGATTCATGGGCGGTGGTGCACGCGATACCGATGATGTGAAGGTCTTCCTTCATGAATTTGCCGAATACGAGAAGAACTTCGACTCGCCGGACCCCGAGAAGCGGCTGCCCAACTATATTGTCATGAGCCTCGGCGAGGATCACACGCAAGGCACGTCGCCCGGCGCGCCGACGCCGGTGGCATGTGTCGCCAACAACGACTGGGCCATCGGCCAGCTGATCGATCGCGTGAGCCACTCTCGCTATTGGCCGCAAACCGCCATTTTCCTCATCGAGGACGACGCGCAGAACGGGCCGGACCACGTCGACGCGCGGCGAACCGTCGGGCTGGTGGTCAGCCCCTATTCGCGGCGGAAGATCGTCGACTCCACGCTCTATACAACGTCATCCATGCTGCGCACAATGGAGCTGCTGCTGGGTTTGCCGCCGATGACCCAGTTCGATGCCGCGGCCATGCCCATGTATGCTTCGTTTGGAATGGAACCAAATCTGACACCCTTCAAACATCTGGGGCCGCAGGTCGATGTGAATGCCCGCAACAGCCGCCACGCGCCGGGGGCGAAGGTATCGATGACGATGGACTTTTCCGAATACGATCTCGCCCCGATGTTCGAGCTGAACGAGGTGATCTGGAAGAGCGTGCACGGAGCGGACAGCGAAATGCCGCTGCCAATCGCGCGGTTTCATTTCAGATATTGATGGCCCCCCGCATGGAACGGAGCCCGGCGAGGAGGCGTCTTGCGTTCGCCACCGCAGTATTCATCGAGTCCTTGGGCCCCGCGCACGCCCAGGTTTCGCCCCCGCCCTCCAGGCCGATGCGACTCGACGAGATGGTCATCACCGCCACCCGGATCGAGGAAGCGTCGAGTGTCCTGCCGTATGCCACCGTCGCGATCTCACGGGATGTCATGGACGAGCGTTCGCCGCGCACGTTGCCCGACGCATTGCGCGAGGAGAGCTCCGTCATGGTGCAGAAAACCGCACTCGGCCAGGGGTCGCCATTCATCCGCGGGTTCACCGGGTTTCGCACGGTGCTGTTGGTTGACGGCTTCCGGTTGAACAACTCGGCGTTTCGCGACGGCCCAAACCAGTATTGGAACACCGTCGACTCGTGGTCGCTGGAAAAGCTCGAACTGGTGAAGGGGCCGACCTCGGCGCAGCACGGCAGCGATGCGATCGGCGGCACGGTTCACGCACGGACCATCGCTCCGCTCTTTCAGGGCGGCAAACCGGTGGGCTTTGGCAGCGCGCTCGATCGTTTCGCTTCGGCCGAGCACTCGCACATCGCACGTCTGGAAGCCGGCGCGGGCCTGAGCGCGTCCACCGCACTGGTGGTGGGCGGCACGTGGAAGGACTTCGGCGATCTCCGCGGCGGGCATGATGTCGGGGTGCAGCCAAAAACCGGATACGATGAAATCGCTCTGGATTTCAAGTTGGAGCACCGCTTCACCCCGCACACGCGGTTGACGCTGGCGCATCAGACGGTGAAGCAGGACGACGTCTGGCGGACGCACGCAACCGTTCACGGGCTCCGCTGGAAAGGCACGCGTCCCGGCAGCAATCTCGTTCGCCTCCTCGATCAGGAGCGCGAACTCGATTACCTGCGGTTTGGGGCGGACCGTCTCGGGGAAACCTGGCGCGAAGTGCATGTGGGCGTCGCGCATCAGCGCCAGTCGGAGGACGAATTCCGGCAGCGCGCCAACCTGCGGACCGAGCGGCAGGGTTTTCGCGTCAACACGCTGGGCAGCTATGCACATGGGCGCTGGGATACGCAGGTGGGCCGCTGGGTGGCGGGCGCGGAATTCTACCGTGATTCCGTGGACTCGTTTCTCCGTGAATTCGATGCCACCGGAGCGCTCGCCGCGGTTCGCGTGCAAGGCCCGGTGGCGGATGACGCGAGGTACGATCTCCTCGGCCTGTTTGCCGAAAATCATTTTCCGATTGGGCCGCGGCTGAGCGCGATTGTGGGCGGGCGATTCAATCGCACGCGCGTCCAGGCGGACAAGGTCGGCACGCCGGGCACCGCGGCCGCGTTCGCAATGTCGAGCGGCACGTCGTCGTTCGCCGCGAATGGCCGGCTGCTCTGGGCGATCGATCGCGCTGATCATTGGAAGTTTTTCGCCGGCGCGTCACAGGGCGTGCGTGCGCCGAACCTCAGCGATCTCACGCGATTCGATATTGCCGAAGCCGGCCAGATCGAGACGCCGGTGAGCGAGCTCGCTCCGGAGCGGTTCGTCACCGGTGAAGCGGGCCTGCGGGGACACTGGGGAAAGCTGGGCTTCGAACTCGTGTATTATCACACGTGGATCGACGACCTGATCGTGCGCACGCCCACCGCACGGGTGGTGAGTGGGCTCGACGAAGTCACGAAGCGGAATTCAGGCCGTGGATACATTCACGGGGTTGAATTCGAAACGCACGCGGCCGTGAACGACTTCATTTCGGTGCGCGGCGTATTCACGTGGATGGAGGGCCGGTTGAAAAGTTATCCCACGCCCGCGCCCGTGCTGATCGAGGAACCTGTGTCGCGACTGATGCCGATGACTTTCACCGGCACGGGTCGATGGCAGAACGGGCCGTGGTGGGCCGCGGCCACGATCACGCTCGCCGCCCGGGCCGATCGGCTGGCGACGCAGGATCGGGTGGACACCGAGCGTATCCCGCCCGGCGGGACACCCGGGTATGGCGTTTATGGCGTCCGCGCCGGCTGGACCTGGGGCCGACGCCTCACGCTCTCCGCCGCGCTCGAAAATCTTGCCAACGAAGACTATCGGATCCACGGCTCCGGACTCAACGAGCCGGGCCGGAATTTCGTCCTGACCGCACGGGTGACGTTCTGACGAAAACGAAAACACGCGTGGCGGCCTGGCGCGGCGAGCGCCACCGCATGGAGGGGCCATTCATCCAGCCGTCCACTCGGCGGCGCTCGCCGCCACGAGTCGGCGATGCCATGCAGCCCGGCGGTGAAACGCGCGGCGGTGCCGGGGTCGCGCTGCGCGCACCCGCGGAGGACGACTGGGCGGTTCTCCGGAAGAAGTAGTCGCTGGTGCATCAGCCTTGACCGGCCCGCAGCGCCGGCGCCAAGGTCTCCGCCGCTCGTTCTGCAGTACGGGAACATTTCCAGCGATTGTGCGTTTTTCTGTTGCGCGTCGAGTCCACGCCACGGAGCGGTGCTGCAGGGCACTCACTTTGTCATGAAAAACCTGAGCTGCATTCCTGGAGGTGAGAGATTCTTCGTCAGACAACGCCAAACTGCGTTCGCAGTTTTGCTTGGCGGCACGACTGCGCTGGCGCAACTCGCGCCGCCGGCGCCTCCGCTGCCCGAAAATGTCCCGGACGAGGTGATCGAGCTTTCGCCATTTACGATTACGGCCGAAGCCGACCGTGGTTACCAGGCCCGCTCCACACTCGCGGGCAGCCGGCTCAACTCGGAACTCGCGAACGTGCCCGCGCCAATCACGGTGATGACGAAGGACTTTCTCGAGGACATTTCCGCCGGATCGCTCGAGGAAGCGCTGCCGTATTCACTGAATGTGGAGGGGATCAGCGAGTTCTCCTCGTCCGAGGCGGGACGGCGCAACTTCATCGACAATATCAACGACGGGCAGAGCAATCGTTCGCGCGAGCTCACCGGCGCCGGGACGACGATGAATTTCTTTCCGACGGATATACCGATGAGCAGCTATAACATTGACCGCTTCACGTTTCTGTCCGGACCCTTCGAAAAAACCACGATTCGCGGATGGTTCGAAGCCGTGCAAATCAAATATACCCCCGTTCGCACGACGCAGGTGTTCGACCGCATCTCGCACTGGGTGGCGGCGGGCCGGCCGCTTTATAACAACGGGCCCGGACAGCCGCAGCCGCCGAACAACGGCACCGTAATCACGCGCGATACCACCAACGCCGTGCGCCAATTCTATATCGTTGGTCTCAATGAACCTTCGCCAGCCATTTCGGTCAGTTTTTCCGGAACACGCGTTACTGGCAGCTGAAGTCCGCCGACGGCCTGGTAACGGCAGGATACTGCCTGGCGGACCCGGGGCGTGAATATGTGGTGTACACGAGCGAGCCGCAGCCGTTCACGCTGAAGCTCGAACGTCCGGCGGACAAATACGTGGCGTATTGGTTTGATCCCTACACCGGGAAAAAACACACCGGACCGTCATCATTCGCGGCTGGCGCAACAATTACGCCGCCGGCGAATTGGCCGGCGGATCACCCCGCGGTGCTGCATCTGGCGTCAAAATGAGGGCGGCTGGAAAATCGCCTGATGACGCCACGCGCAACCATCCCTCGCGAAATCGCCGTAAAAAAACATCAGCCTGGTGAAAACCAATAGGTTTGCCGCGGCACGCTCAGTCGAGGCGCACTCCGACGGATCGGCGGCTTTCCAGCCGCTGTTGTGCGGTCGATCGACCGATCTTGGGCGACTGGAAAGTCGCCCCTCCGTTGAAGTCCCGCGCAACGACACGCGTGATTATCACGCGCAAGATGACATGGGCGTAATCGCAACCGAAAACGACGGTGCCCTCTACAACCTGAGACGGCCGTTATTTCGCGCGGTTGAATTATTTCGACACCCAGTTCCTGCGCGATGCCGCGGTGGCCCAGACCAATTACTTCACCAACGGAGTGGCGGACATGCTCGACGCGCTGCTGTCCGCCCGGTCGATCACGCAACCGGAGTACGACGCGCGATTGCTCGGCAACTCCGCCGCGCTCGTCGATGTCACTTCCAAAGGGGTCGAGTTCGTCGCCAACCCGTCCAAGCACTGGACCGTGCGGCTCGGCTACTCGTATTCCGACCGCTTCCGCGACAACTACTTTCTGGAGCGGGAACCGTACTGGTCGGAGTTCAGGCCTTCGCCACCTGCATTTTCGGCGCCGACTGGTTCATTGGATACCGGTGGAAAGCGCCGTGGCTGAAATCGCGCGTGCAGTTGCAGTTGAATGTGCGGAATGCTTTCAACTGGAGTCTCGTGGGTCGTGGTCGCTACAATGAGGACTTCAGCGGACTCCGCCGGATTTACCTGCAGGATCCCCGCAATTTCCGGTTTACGGCCACAACGGAGTTCTAATGACGATCGCGCGAAACGAGGGATCACTTCCCGCCACCAGCCATCTTCCACGAAATTTGGCGGGCGGATGGAAAGCCGCCTCCCGGAGGCAGTCGTCCGCAACCACCCATGAGCTTGGTGGCAACGCGCATTCGCCGCGGCACGGTCCGTCGGAACGGCGGCTTTCCAGCCGCCGACGTGCATTCGGCCGACCGGTCGCGGGCGGCTGGAAAGCTGCCCCTCCGATGCACGGCACCACTATTGCCACCTTTCTCCGGATCGCGTTCGCCACCGCGATGGTTGCGATGCTCGATCCTCGCGACGTGCTCGGACAAACGGCACCGCCGCCTCTCGAACGCGCGCATCGAATCCTGAACGTCGATCCAAAGCACCACGATGCGACCGACGACGACAGGCGTGACGAACCACGGCCCTTCAAGTCGATTTCGGCCGCGGCCAAAGCCGCCCGCCCGGGCGACACAATCCGAATCGCGCCCGGAATCTACCGCGAGGCGGTTGCGCTCGAGCACGGCGGGGAACCCGGCGCGCCGCTCACGTTCGAAGCCGCCGTCACGGGCGGAGTCATCGTATCCGGAGCAGACATACTCGCGGGATGGAAACGCCAGGCGGGAGCGAAGCCGATCTACACCACGATGTGGAGCCGTGACTTCATCGCGCGGCCGTCGCTCAAAGGAGTCGAAGCCCGGATGCGCGGCAGTCAGACACCCGTCGCACCGGTGCACTGCGCGGAAATGTTCATCCATCAGGACCGGCCGCTGTGGCAGGTGTTGACATTGGGCGAGCTCGCACCGGGGAAATTCTTCGTCGATTGGGATGCGGATACCGTGAGCGTATGGCTTGCGGAGGGTGCCGATCCCAATGTCTCGCCGGTGGAGGGCGTCACGCGGACGACGCTCTTCGCGGCGCAAAAGGAGGGAGGCGCGCCCCATATCACCGTCAAAGGGCTCGGGTTTCGGCACGGGGCGACCTGGGCCCAGCAGGCGCTCGTGATTTGCAGCGCCAACTGGCAGCTCGAGGATTGCGTGTTCGAGTGGGCGAATGGCCGCGGGCTGACGGTTCGCGACGGCGCCCGAATCATCCGCTGCATCGGCCAGGACAACGGTCAGATGGGATTTGGCGGGGGCGGCGTAGACATCCTGGTGAAGGACTGCACCCTCCGCCGGAACAACTGGAAGGGTTACCAGGTGTCCTGGGAGGCGGGCGGGTGCAAATTCGTGAAAGTCGACGGCATGCGGCTCGAGAACATGACGTCGTATGAGAATACCGGACACGGCATCTGGTTCGACATCGACAACCGGAATTTCGTCATCACCGGCTGCACCGCCTATAATAATCGGGGACTGGATCGCGACACCCAGGGCTCCGGCATTTTCGTGGAGATCAGTCCCGGGCCGGGCCTCGTGGAAAAGAACACCTGCTACGGCAACACCGGGGCGGGCTTGAAACTGGCGGAGTCGACGCACCTCACCATTCGCGACAATCTGCTCGTCGGAAACGGCGCGGGCGTGGAGTTCCGCAACATGGCGGCCCGCGGGTATTCGTTTGGCCACATCGCCGTCCGGAACAACCGAATCAAAGGCTCGCGGATCGCTGCCATCAGGACGGAGGGGTTGAATTGGGAGCCGGCGCACATCGCCGCCCATGACCTCGTCATCGATGAGAACACGTACGACACCTCGGGCGGCCCGCTCGCGCTATGGGGCAAGCTGAGGTTCGATGGGCTCGAGGACCTGCGCCACGGTTTGGGCGTGGAACGCGAGGGCCGCATCGCGACCGTGGCATTCGACCGGCCATGGCGGCCGCTCGAATCCCAGCGCGCGGCCGCCGGGGAGACGATCGAGCGCGCCCTGGCCGGAAAGAATCCCGGAGACGTTGTCGTGCTCCCGATTTTTGGCCGCACCCCGACGGGAGAGCGCGACGCCGGTCCCGTCACGGCTTACGATCTCACCGCGCGCCAGGTGACGTTACGCGTCACCGATCCGGTTCTGCGCACGGCCCTCCTCCGGCGCGTCGCGAGCTACCCCGGCGGCACCGCCACCTGGGTGAAAGCGAGATTGCTCCGCTCCGACGAGACTGCGATAGAAGCCGAGGTTCTCGGGATCCCGGGACCAACTCGATGACCGCCGAGCCAGTGACGCCCATTTGCATTCGATGCCCGCTGCGACGGACGGAACCCCGCCGCGGCGGTCTTCCGTATCCGAATTCCGGGTTCACGACGAGTTCGCCGCGTCGCCGGCAGCCCGGCTGCGCCCCACGTGACGTGTTCTCTCCGGTATGACCGTCTCACGTTCCGCGCTGTTCGCCATTCTCCCTCCCGTGTGGCCGGAGGATGTGCGAGAGGAAATCCGGACCGAGCTCACGACCCGGAATCGCCAGCTGGTCGTGCTCGATGACGACCCGACGGGAACGCAGACGGTCCACGATGTCGCGGTGGTGACGCGCTGGGATCGGACGACGCTGCGGGAAGAATTCGCGCGGCGCGAAAACGGGTTCTTTATTCTCACGAATTCCCGCAGCCTGGAGCCCGCCGCCGCGCGCGCGCTGAATCTCGAGCTCGCGGCCAATGTCCGGGCGGCGGCCGCCGCCGAGGAATGCGAGTTCACGTTCGTGAGCCGCAGCGATTCCACGCTACGCGGGCATTTTCCGCTGGAGACCGACGCGTTGAGCGAAGCGGGCGGCCCCTTCGATGCCACGGTGATCGCACCGTACTTTGAAGCCGGCGGCCGCTACACCATCGGGGATGTGCACTATGTCGCCGAGGGCGACGCGCTCACGCCGGCCGCGGAAACACCGTTCGCCCGGGATCGCGTGTTTGGGTATGCGAACTCCAATCTGCGCGCCTGGGTGGAGGAGAAGACAGGCGGCCGGGTGAAGCGCGCCCAAGTTCGCTCGCTTTCGATTGAGCTGATCCGTCGTGGCGGACCGCACGCCGTGATGGAGAAACTCCTCGCGGTGCCGCGCGGCGGCTATGTGGTCGTGAACGCGGCCGCACCCCGTGACATGGAGGTGGTCGCGCTCGCAACCTTGCTTGGCGTGGCGGCGGGACGGCGCTTTCTCTTCCGAACCGCGGCCCAGTTTGTGTCGGCACGGCTCGGCATCGCCCCGCGACCCTGCCTCGAGCGCAGTGCGTTCCGCGCGACCCGCGGCAACACCGGCGGTTTGATTGTCGCCGGCTCATACGTGCCCAAGACCACGGAACAACTCGTCGCCCTGCGGAGCGGCTGCACTCTAACAGTGATTGAACTCGATGTGGCCGCGCTGCTGGATCCGGCGCGCGCCCCAGTCCTGGTGGCGCAGGCAATCACCGGCATGAACGAAGCCATTGCCGCCGGCCACGACACGCTCGTGAGCACGAGCCGCACGCTCATCACCGGGGAAACATCCGCGACGAGTCTGGCGATCGGAGAAACGGTTTCGCGCGCGCTGGTGGAGATTGTTCAAGGCCTCGCGAGCAGGCCCCGGTACGTCCTGGCGAAAGGTGGAATCACCTCGAGCGATATCGCCACCCGCGCGCTGGGCGTCCGACGCGCAATGGTGCGGGGGCAGCTCCTGCCCGGCGTACCCGTCTGGCAACTGGGCCCCGAAACCCGATTTCCCGGCGTCGATTACATCGTGTTTCCCGGCAACGTCGGCGACCGGATGGCATTGCAGCAGGCGGTATCGCAGCTGCAGACGAGACCAGTTGGTGACGCGGAACGCAGGTGAGCGACGTTACGAGCCCACCCCATTACTCAACGCGGATGAAGCAGCGCGAAACTATTGATTTGGTACGCATTTATTTGGGATTTGTGCGCGTATCTTGTGGACGAACACAGAAGGGCTCGACCGAGCGGAAAATTCGGCGCTAACACTTCGAGTGCGCTTGCCATCCGACCTCCGTTTCCGCCACAACGTCACCCTTTACCCATGAATGCAGCCCGCGACATCCGCCGCCTATTCGTCCCACCGGCGCCGGTCGCGAGCGCCGGCGTCACCTTTCTGTCTGCGTCCCGTCAATCTTGTCCTGGCCTTGGTGTATGAACTCTTCCACGTCCACTTCTCCCCAGCCTGTAATGAACGAAACCTCCGCTACCACTGGTGTTGTCACGACCACCTCACGCTGCGAATATACCGCCGCGTTCCTGCTGCTCCGGCTCTTCCTCGGACTGCGGACGCTCATTGAAGCGATCCACAAGTTCGAAAGCGGCGGTACCTATTCGACCGCAAACTATGGCAAGAACATGACGCGCATGGCCGAGGGCATCACGAGCGCTTCTTTTCTGCCGCTGTGGATGACCAAGCCATACGCCATGGCACTCGGCTACGTGCTCGCGATTGTTGGCGCCGCCATCCTTCTCGGCGTGAAGACTCGCGCCTCCCTAATCCTCGGAAGCCTGGTGTATCTCTCGCTGTCGTTCGGTTTGATGACGGTGCAGGAGAGCGAAGGCGTTGCCTGGCTCGGCATGTACGTCCTCATGTTCGCCGTCGCGCTGGTTCTCGTCCGGAACGATCGCTTTGCGGTCTGGCCTGAGAAGTACAACTGAGCGTCCGCAACCTCCAAATTTCCGCGTCATTTTTTTTGCGCGAACGAGGAATCCCGCCAGCTTCAAGGAGCGTCTCTTTCCTGAAGCTCCCACCCATAAGCACAAAAACCTCGAGGGCGTCCGTTCGCGCCCGATGACAGAATGAGTACCATGTCTGAATCCTTTACTGCTTCTTCGCTCTCCCGCCGCGATTTCCTGAGCACGAGCGCCAAGCTGGGCGCGGTGTTCGCCGCGGCGCCGTACATCTCCCGGGGCGCCGCCGGCAAGTCCGATACGGTCAACATCGCCGTGATTGGCTGCGGGGAACAAGGCCGCATCCTCACCAACGCCGCCTTGAAGATTCCCGATCTGCGCTTCCGCGCCGTCTGCGACGTCTGGCCGTACAACCGCGGCATCGGCGAACGGCTGCTCAAGAAATTCAATCACGACCCCAAGCCGTTCGAAGACTACAAGGAAATGCTGGCAACCGTGCCTGACATCGACGCGGTCATTGTGGCGACGCCGGACTTCATGCACGCGGAGCACACGAATGCCGCGCTGAAGGCAGGCAAGCACGTGTACTGCGAGAAGTTGATGGCGAACACGGTGGAGAATGCCCGCTCGATGGTCGTCACTGCGCGTGAGACCGGCAAGCTGCTGCAGATCGGCCACCAGCGCCGGAGCAACCCGCGTTACCAGCATGCGCGCGACAAGATTGTGCGTGAGGCGCGGCTCCTCGGGCGGATCAACAACATCACCGGCCAGTGGCACCGCTCCGTGTCAGACGATATTGGTTTTCCGGCCAACCAGGTGCTTCCGCCCGCGAAGCTCGCCGAGTTCGGTTACGTGAACATGCACGAGTTCCGGAATTGGCGCTGGTTCAAGAAATACGCCGGCGGCCCGATCTCCGATTTGGGCGCCCACCAGATCGATGTCTATAACTGGATGCTCGGCGTGAATCCCCGCTCGATTATTGCGGCCGGCGGCGTCGATTACTACAAGACGCACGAGTGGTACGACAATGCGTTCGCGATTTACGAGTTCCCCACGAAAGAGGGGCTGGTTC
>JBBRCR010000165.1:0-15662 GCA_038204695.1 Opitutales bacterium
AGCATCCGAGCACCCCGATGATCTTGTCCGCATACCGTTCGCGCAAACCGTCCTTCGCACTCATGCGCGAGATATTCCACGGCCGCCACGGGTTTCAACTCGCCTGGCGCTTACCAATCCAGCGGGGACGGCACTGGCGAATACTCGCTACCGCCCAAAATCACTCCTCGCTCTTGGTTCCGACTCCGCCGGATTGGGATTGGCGGCTCCATCGAGCGATCCACTTTGAGGCGAAGGCGTGGCGGAAATCCGTCAAACGCAGCGATCGGCGATCGCCTGTGACGGGAATCCCGGCGGTCAAACGGGCGAAGATAGGGTAGAGACATTGGTTCTGGAGGGGCAGACCCGTTCGGCCAACGAACAGACGATCGTTGAAGGGGAAGAGGCGACGTCGAATCTGTCGGTAGCGCTGAAGAGCCCGCACGGTGGAGTCATGCAAGGGGGATCACTCGCTCGGGACTGAATTTGTTGCGGGCCACGCGCAACAGCCCAGGCCGGCATCGAAGTCAGCTAAAGACAGGCGCAGGGCTTCGCCGGATCTCATCCCCGTACAGGCTAACAGCCCGATCAAAGTTTCGTACGTCAAGGCATGCAGGGGACAACGCCTCGTTGCGAGCGACCTCGTTCGGTGCAGGATCATTCGAACCTGTTGGTCGGTATAAATGTGAGGCCGATGGCGAACGTAAAGGGGGCCCAGCAAGTGCCCGCTTGGAATCCGCGTTCGAGGGTCGAGCAACGCACAATACTTGGCGAATCCTCGCACCAGATTTAGCCGGGCTGCCTGCCGATCTCGGGTCGAAGGCCGCGACCTCGCCCAGTCGAGGGCAACCGCGATGCTCAGCGGTTGCCCTGGTGCGACGCGCTCGGCGAATCTTGCGAAATCCAAGAGCAACTCGCCGCCGCGCAATCCATAGCCGAGCCTGCGCCGGTGAAGAAGATATCGCCGCACAAGCGCTGCCTTGGAAGGGTTACCCGCTATATGGGCCATGGCCGGGCCAGTGTGCGCAGAGCTTTTGAATCGACGCCGGTGTAGCGGTCGGTGGTCATCAACAGGTGATGGCCCAGTAAATCGGCGATCTCCTTCATGTTCGCGCCGCGGGCGTATAAACGCGTGGCGAATGAATGGCGAAGTCTGTGGGTGCCGGTCCAACCGGGAAAGCCGCACCGGCGGTAGGCCCGGCCGATCGCCGAAGTCACTCCTTCCGGCGATACGGGTCGGCCCTTCATCATCGCGGGGCCGACAAAGAGGCAATCGTTGTCAGTGACGGGACGCTGCCGCACGTACTTTCGCAGCGCTGCAGCGACGTGGCGAGGCAACGGCAAACGCCGACCGCGGCTCGCCTTGGCCGGCGGCACCGTGAGCGTGTTGCCTGCCCAATCAATGTCTCCCAGACGCAGGCGAACAATCTCGATCCGACGCAGACCCAAGTCGATCATGCACAATGCCATCGTATGGTCGCGGCGTCCATCGCCCGACTTAAGATCGAACGACCCGAGGAACCGGCGCCGTTGTTCGTCACTGAGCACATCGTGCCGAGCTGATCGTCCGCGATCTGATATCGCCGGAACGGCCAGCGCCAATGTTGGCGGACATCTGCCTCGCAGATGAACGAAACGCAGGAACTGGCGGAGGGAGGAGAGGTAATCAATGGCGCTTTTGGGCTTGAGCCCTTCGCGCCGGAGCCTTCCCGCGCAGGCCCATATGTCTTGCACTCCGACTCGGTCCCAGCGCACGACGCCGTGACCAAATTGCCACACCAGGTAGCGGCGCGCACGACGTGCATTGGCACGGCATGTAGCTTGAGCCAAATGTTGAGCGCCGCACGCGGTGCGAGTGCTGGCTGCCGCCAATGGCGGCGAATCAGCCGTGGAATCTCTTCATGTCGCAACGTCGAAAGACTGCGGCCACACCGATTGAATGAGCGGGCGAGCTGAACGAGAATGCCTCGGTAAGTTTTGATGGTCTCGGCCGCAAGATGCCGGTGCCGAAGCTGCTCGACGAAAGCTGCATCAATTTGCGCCAAATCGGCTGAAAGCCGTTTCGCGTCTCGGTCGGAATGGGCGGAATTTTGCATGCGTCACGCGCGAGCTTACAGCCTGCGCATGACTCGCAACATTTCCTGACTGGCACGGCTTCTGTAACGAATCAAGCGTTGGCCCTGGCCGGAAAAACCACGCCGATAATCCCGAGATCGAAAGGCCTTCCGCGGCGCCTTCTTCCCTCGAAAACCGCTCCGGCCACAATCCGCCAACTCGGCCTTATCGGCATCTCTGCATAGAAAGATGGTTCTCGAGCTGCCAGTCGCAGTTTTTGCCGACGTTGATCTTTGCGCCCGGCCACTCGCTCGAGGAACTGAACCGGCGGTTTTGGAAATGGGTCGAGACCGACTATAATCAGCGTCCGCACACCGCCCTCGCCGGCGAGTCCCCCGCCCAGCGTTTCGCGCGGCTGGGGACATCGCTGCGGCTTTTGGAAGCGAACGTCGATCTCGATCGCTTGTTCTTCATGCGGCTGGAGCGCCGCGTGCACAGTTCGCTCATGGGCTCCGATCTGCTCCGCCATCTGGTCAAACTCGGTGGCAAGCAGCCGCAGTATCGGCGCGGCGACAACGTGGTGCTCCTGACCGAACTGTGGCGCGAATGGGCGCCGGCGTGGCCGCTTCTGCTCATCGAGGAAGCCCAAAGCCTCGCGGTCGCCTCGCTGGAAGAACTGCGGCTGCTCAGCTGCGCGCGAGCGGATGCGACGCCGCCGTTCTCACTCCTCCTCTGCGGCGACGAGGAACTGCTCGGCCGCCTCGAGTTGAACGTGAACAAGCCGCTCGTGTCGCGGCTGGGGTTTTGCTTCCACCTCTCGCCCTGGCCCGCGGAAAGCTTCCAGGATTACCTCCAGCAGCGGCTCGCCGAAGTCGGCATCCACAGCAGGCCCTTCGAGCCCGCGGCGGAAACGTTGCTGTTGCAGGCCGCGCAGGGCATCCCGCGTACCCTCAATGCGCTGCTGCAGCGGGCGATGGAACAAGCTGCGCTGGCGAACCGTCGCGTCGTCACCGCCAGCGACGTCCAACTCGCCCTGGACACGCTGCCCTGGCTCGCGCGGGCGCGTCCCACGCGGTAACGCTGCCATGTCGCATGGCAATCAGGATAGCGGAGCGAACGCGGAGAAGGCGTATCCGCCGTTGCGACACGCTCAAGGCTCCGCGCCCATCGAGGAGCTGCTCGCCGCGGTGCAGCGAGGTTTTTATGCGGTCCGCTCATCCCGCGACCACGCCGAAGCACGGGCAAGCTTCCACCGGGACCGGCGGATGTTGCTGTATGCTCTCACGTGGCCCGCAACGTGGCTGGAACGTCGCGGGCTCACCTGCTCGGCGCAGCGTTTACCACGCGCTCGTCGCCGACCGGTTCGCGGAAATTGCGGTGCACGGCGATCCGGCGCGTTATGGCGCATACTTCCCCACCTACCTCTTGAAATGCCTCCAGGACTGGTTCCAACACCACGGCGAGGAGCTCTACGAAGAACTCAAACACATCCGCAACGCCCTCGACCAGGTTCTCGCGTCCGCTCGCTTTGCCGCCACCGTCCAGCGCGACGCGAAGCAGGTCGAACTGCTCGCTTCCGCCCATCGACTAATCCATGCGCAGCGTGAAAAACGTTCTGGTCCGAGGCCGGCGCGGAGAATATTTTGGCCCTCCGTTGCATCAACCGCAGCCGACGCCTCGAAGAATTTTGGAAACACCGGCTTAACGCCCTCGCCGCTGCCAACGATACGCTCCCGCTCAAAGCTGCCGCCTAACGGAAGAAATTTGTCTCACACCCGATCCGGAGGCTCCGTTCCGCCCAAGTTTCGGCTCTCCAGAGCAGGGAGACTCGCGCCAAGCCGCGCGCTGGCGCTCGGCTGACTCCGAACGGCCCTACTGCAGTAGGCCCATCTGCGGGCCCAAGCGTCTCTACCGGTCTTCTGGCAATCAGCTATAGTCACGCGTCCGCCATGTGCACTGTCACAAAAAAAACTCTCCGCCCCGGCCTGCGCCAGCAGGCCATCGTCGACGCGTTGCCGCGCAAGACTTCGAACCCGGCCGGCTACACCATTATCGAGGTGTTACTCGCGGTGATTGTGCTGGCGTTCGTCATTTCCACCTCAATCACGACCCTCCACGTCGGCTATCGGTCGATCGACACGGCCCGGAATACCACAATCGCGTCGCAAGTGCTGCAAAGCATGGTTGAAGACATCCGGCTGTTGAGTTGGAGCGGCACGGGCGGACCCGCCGGCATAAACATCTCCAACCTCACCAACGTCACGAATGGGACGTTAAGTCAGTTGGATTTCGATCAGACGAATCACTATCAATCAAACTCGATTACGGATTACAGCCCCGCCGCCGCCGCCATGTTGACCCGCTTCCGGTTTGATCGCTCGGTGAGCAATGTGAGCGGGCGCGTGGATGGTGCGGGCGTACCGAATATGAAGATGATCACCCTGACGGCACGGTGGACCGGCATTGATGGTCAATCTCACACCCTTAAATATACCACCTATTATGCAAAGGATGGGCTCTATGCTTACTACAGCACCTGATCGCAACATCTCACCAATGACCGTACGAAGCGAGCGAGCCTTCACGCTGGGGGAGATCCTGGTCGCAACCACGCTCAGCGCCGTAATCATGGCCGCAGTCCTTTCGTCATTTCTGATGATGGGCCGCAGCGGCGCCAACGCCGGCAATTATGTGGCCATGGAACAGCAGGTGCGCCAGGCGCTGGAACGATTTGGGCAGGATGTACGCATGGCGAAATATTTTACCAGGGTGTCCGCCACGCAGATCAAGCTCACCATCCCACAAGCCAGTGACTCCGGCACCGACATTGTATACTATACCTATGATTCGACGGCGAAGACGTTCACCCGCCTCGGTCCCGATCCCATCACGAACGTGGCGAACACGACGACCCTGTTGATCAAGGAAGTCCAGAGCTGCGAATTCAAGCGCTGGATGCTGGGTTCGACCGGGCCGGCAAACAGCGACGCCGCCACCGATCAAGTCCAGATACGCCTCACGGTCCGGAAAACGGCTCTGACGGCGGTTGCCACGACCAATCTCGTCGTATCCGCACGATTCGTTCTGCGAAACCATCGCACAAACTCGGTGTAACGAATGCCCCTCATGAATACTTGGAACAAACGGCATACATCTCAACGCGGCTCCGTATTACTGGTGGCCCTTATTTTCGGGGGGATCATCGCGATCGCATTGACCAGCTACCTCCAGTTGACCAGGACGGCGGTGCAAGTGTCGCAACGATCATTCCTCGCGAATGACGCGATGAATATTGCCGAGGCCGGTCTGGAGCAAACGTTGTGGTCATTTAATCAGGCCAATGTCAGCAACGCGGCAGCGTGGACCGACTGGACGACGGTGAATACCAATCACAAGCGTCGGACGTTCACCGACTTCACCCTGACACAAAACGCGACCGCCGCCGTGAAGGTGTTTTTGAAGCACTATGATTCCACCGGCTTTCCGACCCCCATCGCCATTGCCAGGTCAACGGTGACCCCCGCGCGGGGTGAACCCGTGATAAAGATGGTCGAGGTCCATTTATCGCGCCGGTCCTTCTTTTCCACCGGCTTGGTCGGCAAACGCGGCGTCCGCTTCAACGGCAACAATCCCACCGTCGACAGCTGGGTCTCGGGCGTGGACGTCAATCCGATCACCCCCACCGCCTATTCTGCGTTCGTGCGGCGCACATTTGGTAGTATTGCCGCCCTTTCAGTCGAAGCGGACGTCTCAGTAGGAAACGCCAACATTTTCGGCTATGTCTCCGTCGGCTCAGCCGACATCGGCGGTCACGTCACGGTTGGCTCCAATGGAATTGTCAGCGGCGATTTCAGTGCCGCCTCCGGCACCGTCGACACGGATCGGATTTCAGGAAATTTCACCGCGGACCTGCCTGACGTGGGCGTGCCGACGCCGGCCACCTTCACGACGGTAAGCGGCACGGGTATAATCGAGGGCGAAACGTACCCCAAGGCGGCCGGAAATGGCACTATCCTCGACCCGATCAACGCCGCCGATCTAACGTACTACTACAAGGCCCAAGCGGTGGATCTTGACGCCACCCACGGCAAGTCGCCCGGACTCACCATACGCACGGGATGCAAGGTGGTATTCATCCTCATGAACGGAAACGGCGGGTCGGGTACGGAACTTGTCGGGACCGGCGTGAATAGTCAGCTCACGATTCAGACCGGCGCCACCCTGGCGGTCTATGCTGCGGGCAATGTGCGGCTCGCCGGGCTGGGCGTGGCCAATCAAAACGGCACGACCACCGCTTTCCAAGTCTGGGGAACCAACACCACACTCGGTGGCCAGTCGATCAACATCTCCGGGAATGGTGGACTGACCGGTATCATATACGCTCCAAATGCGACCATCCATATCACCGGTAACGGCGACATCAAAGGCTCCGTGGTCGGCGACACGATCACCGTCAACGGCAACGGCAACTTCCATTACGATGAGTCGCTCGGAAACTTCGGTGGGAGCAATCCGTTCAGAGTGGCAAAGTGGCGTGAACTTGTCAGCGAAACGCAGCGGAACGTTTACGCGTCCGAGATGGCATTTTGAGGGATACAAGAGTTGCGCGCATATTTCGGGACCGGTCGGCGGGGGCACGAAAACGTCAGCGCGACGCCGCCATTTGGGGACCGAAGGCGTGTCGCTGACGCCGTCCGCAAACTAAAAATTTGGCTTTGGGGCCGGTAAGCCGGATTCTGTTCCACACTTGCGTGCTTCAGTCGTCATTTCTCTCAAATTCGCCTTGCGACGAACCTGCCCGCGGGACCCCGGCTCGCGCCGGCGACACACGAGTGCAGCATACCCGTGACTATCGGGCGGGCCACCCAGTCACCTATTTTGCCTTGCACCAGACGGGGTTTTTCATGCCGCCGACGTTGCCGTCGGCGCGGTGGGCTCTTACTCCACCTTTTCACCCTTGCTGCGCAGAAGTGAAAACGTGGGTGAAGCAAACGGGTTCCCCCGCTCATCCTCCCGTTCATCTCCATCACTGCGCAGCGGTTTGTTTTCTGTGACACTGTCCGTCAACGCGCCTTGACGCGCGCCGCCCGCGCTTGCGGTGAAGCTTGCGCGGCATCCTGCCCTATGGTGTCCGGACTTTCCTCTCCGAACTTCTATCGGGCGCGGCATTACCCGCGCCTTGGGTCAAAGAACTCGGAGCGACGACCAGGCCCCAAAGCCAAACGCTACCATAACTCGGCAGTTCCAATTGCCAACTCAAGCCGCGAATCGCTATGGCACTGCGGGAACGCTATGAATCAGGCGCACACTGCCAGGGTGACGCAAAATTCGCACTGGGAGGAAACGTTCCATCGCCGTGCGCACCCAGCTGTCGAAGCACTCAGGGGCGCCCCGCCCGTTCTCAGATCTCCCAATACACCATCCGACCACATTGGTCGCAGGTGGGCAGCTGGCTATTTTGCTCGTGCGTTTTGCTGCGGGCCGCCGATTCGACTTCGCTTGAAACCTTGAGGTGACAACCGCCGCACTTGCCCGCCACGATTGGCACAATTGCCGGCATGTTTCGCACCGCTATCCGATCGTAATAACGCAATCTGGACTCGATGACGGGGGCACGTGCCGCCGCCACGTCTGCGTCAGCGGCTTTCAATTCGACGGCCAGGCTCGTTTCGCGCTCCCGCAGCGCACTCATTCTGGCTTCGTGGCTCGAGATATTCGCTTTGAGCTCCGCTTCCGCCGCCACAAACTTTCGCTTCGCCTCGTCAATGGCATACATGAGCTCGAGTTCCTGCCCCTCGAGGCCGCTCACTTGCCGAAGGATGGTTTCGATTTGGTGGCCCATCGCCTGATACTCCTCGTTCTTCCGAATCGAGAGTTGCTGCGTCCTGTACTGCGCAACCCTGTTTTCCGCGGAGCCAATTTCAGTTTCGAGGCCTTTCTTCTTCACCTCGAGATCCATGAGCTCTGCCCGAAACGTCTGAATCGCCTCTTTTTCAGACGCGATTTTCTGCTCGATCGAAGCGATGTCCCGGGGAACTCCCTTCACCTGCGCTTCCAGACTGCGCCGCTTCATGTCGCGGTCCTGAAGGATGAGCAGCGATTCGAGCGCAGGATGTGACATGTCCGACGACTCTGCGGCACGCGCCGTTTCGGTCAAATGAAAGCTCCGCAAAGCCAAATGTGGCCAAACGACGCCGAGGCGGACGCTAAAATCTCCGCCATTACGATTTTGATCCGGGAGGGGACAGCGCGTCGGAGACCGCAGGGCTTTAACGCGAAAGGAATTGGCGGTTTAGGCGTGTTTTTTTTCCAAAAAAATTCTCGCCAGTCACGCAGTTGTCCGGGACTTTTATCGTTTCATTTTCTCGCCAGTTTTCCCTCTAAGAACCTTATTTCATGCCCGACGCTCCCGACCCACTGAACGACGCGAGACTCCAAGCCGGTGCAGACGCTTACGACGCGTCCAAAATCCAGAAACTCGAAGGCCTCGAGGGCGTACGCAAACGCCCCGACATGTACATCGGCGATACGAACGAGCGTGGTCTGCACCACTGCGTCTTCGAGGTTGTCGATAATTCCGTCGACGAGGCGCTCGCGGGGTTCGCGTCGCACATTACCGTCAGCATCCACTTGGATGGTTCATGTTCAATTGAGGACAATGGTCGCGGCATTCCCGTCGACCTGCACCCAATCTACAAGATTCCAGCGCTCGAACTCGTCCTGACCAATCTTCACGCTGGCGGAAAATTCGGAAAAGGAGCCTATCAAGTTTCAGGCGGGTTACACGGCGTCGGTGCAAAATGCGTCAACGCCGTCTCGGAATGGTTCGAGGCCGAGGTGCGGCGCGGCGGCAAGGTCTACCAGATGCGGTTTGCCCAGGGCAAAACCACCCAGAAGATGACCGTGATTGGGGACACGAAGAAAACGGGCACGAAAGTTACGTTCAAACCCGACCCCGAGATTTTCCTGACCACACGCGAGTTTCAGTACGACATTCTCGCCCGCCGGTTGCGCGAACTGGCGTTCTTGAATCCCGGCGTCCGAATCGAACTGGCCGACGAACGGGCCCAGAAGGGCGAACAATTCTACTTCAAGGAGGGAATCACCGAGTTCGTGAAATTCCTGAATCAGAACAAAGTGGTTCTGCACGAAAAGCCGATCACCTTCTCTGACTCGGTCTACAATGAGGCCGACCCTTCCAAGCCGCCCGTTGGCGTCGACGTCGCGCTACAATACAACGATTCGTTTGCCGACCAGGTCTTCGCCTACGCGAATTCGATCTATAATCTCGAGGGCGGCACTCACCTCAGCGGCTTTCGCACGGCGCTCACGCGAGTGTTGAACAATTTCGCCAAGAACGAAGGGCTGCTGAAGGAAAAGGACCCATCGATCACCGGTGACGATGTCCGCGAAGGGCTGGTTGCGGTCATCAGCGTCAAAGTGCCCGAGCCGCGTTTCGAGGGCCAGACCAAGACCAAGCTGTCGAACGGCGAAATCGACGGCATCGTTCAGAAGATCGTCGGCGAAAAGCTGAAGGTCTTCCTGGAAACCAACAGCGCCATCGGCAAGCGCATCATCAACAAATCGCTGATGGCCGCCCGCGCGCGGGAAGCGGCGCGCAAGGCGCGAGAAACCATCCGCAAGGGTGCCTTCTCGGGCGGCGGACTTCCCGGCAAACTCGCCGACTGCTCAGAGCGCGATCCGTCGCTGTGCGAAATCTATATTGTCGAGGGCGACTCCGCCGGCGGCTCGGCCAAGCAAGGCCGCGACCGGCGCTTCCAGGCCATTCTCCCGCTGCGCGGCAAGCTGATCAATTCCGAGAAGGCGCAGCTCGACAAGGTACTCAACAACGAGGAAATCCGCACGCTGATCACGGCCATCGGCACCGGAATTGGGACCGGCGAGGAGGACTCGTCGTTCAACGCGGACAAGGCTCGTTACCACAAAATCATCATCATGACCGATGCCGATGTCGACGGCTCGCACATCCGCACGCTGCTGTTGACCTTCCTCTACCGGCAAATGCGCGGCCTGTTCGACCGCGGCTTCATCTACATCGCGCAACCGCCCCTCTACCGGATCAAGCGAAAGAAACGGGAGCAATACATCGACAACGACGAGCAACTCAACCGGATCCTGTTGGAACTGGGGTCCGAGGACGTCGTGCTGGAGCGTCGCGCCGACGGCCATAAATTCGACCCGGCGCAAGTGGACAAGATCGTCGAGAATCTGGCCGCGCTCGAAAAACTGGGCGCCGGGGTCACGCGCCACGGTGCGTCGCTGGCGGCCTATCTGGATCAGCACAACCGGCAGACGCAGGAACTCCCGCGTTACGTCGCCCGAATTCGCGAGGGCAACAAGGAAGCGTTTGAGTTTCTGATGGACGACGGGGCGCGCGCTGAATTCAGCCAGAAGAACCAACTCGACGCCGGTGCCGCGGACGAGCCGGCGGCCGTCGGCAGCGCTCCTGCTGCGGGCCGTTCCAATCCGCCGATGGCGGCGAAGCGTGTCACGATTCACGAGGTGTTCGAAAGCACCGAGATGGCGAAACTCCTTCGGGCGATCGCAAAGATCGGCCTGGAGATCGGCAGTTTCAGTCCCAAACCGGAACCCCGCTATATCATCACCGAGAATGTGGGGCAGAAGTCCGAGCTGAAGACCGAACTTTTTTCGGCCCTCGAAATCGTGCAGCAAATTCGGGCCAACGGTCGCAAGGGACTGAGTATCCAACGCTACAAGGGCCTGGGTGAAATGAATCCCAAGCAGCTGTTCGAGACCACCATGGACCCGGAAAGACGCCGGCTGCTGAAGGTCTCAATCAACGATGCGGCCAAGGCCGATCAACTCTTCACCCTCCTGATGGGCGACGAAGTACCGCCCCGCCGGCAGTTCATCGAAGACAACGCCCTGAACGTGCAGTATCTCGACGTGTGAGCAGCAGTGGCGAGTAGTGGGTAGCGAGTAACAAGCATCGCAATAGCAACCCCACCGCACCCACCTCGCCTCGTCCGCCCACCTCCACCCGCCACCCGCTCCTCTTCCGTGTACACTGCTTCCGAAAAACTCTCCTCGGCCAATATCACCGACATCATGCAGACGGCCTACATCGACTATTCGATGTCGGTCATCATCTCGCGTGCATTGCCGGACGCGCGCGACGGATTGAAGCCCGTCCAGCGGCGAATCCTGTACGCGATGCTGCGCGAAGGCCTGCTGCACAACCGCTCCTACGACAAGTGCGCGGGCGTCGTCGGTGAAGTGCTGAAGAATTACCACCCGCACGGCGACGCCTCGGTTTACGACACGCTGGTCCGGCTGGCGCAAACGTGGGTGATGCGCTACCCGCTGATTGATCCGCAGGGCAACTTTGGCTCGGTGGACGGTGATCCCCCGGCGGCCTACCGGTACACGGAATGCAAGCTCGCCGAAATCGCGGAGGAGCTGCTGCGTAACATCGAGGAGGATACAGTCGACTTCGCGCCCAACTACAAGGAGTCGACCACGGAACCGACGGTGCTGCCGGCGGCACTCCCGAACCTGTTGATGAACGGCTCGACCGGCATCGCGGTGGGCATGGCCACGAACATCCCGCCCCATAATCTCGACGAAATCATCGAGGCCGCCTGCGCCACGATCGATCGGCCGTCGATCACCGTGGACGAACTCTGTAACATCGTTCGCGGGCCGGACTTCCCGACCGGCGGCGTGATCTCCGGCCGCGAGGGCATCCTCAGTTACCTGAAGACCGGCAAGGGCATCGTGCGGATTCGCGGCAAAGCCCACACCGAGGAGACGAAGGGCGGGATGGAGCAGATCGTCATCACCGAAATCCCGTACAACGTAAACCGCGCCACCCTCGTCACGCGGATCGCCGACCTGGTGTCGGAAAAGGAAATCGACGGCATCCGCGATCTGCGCGACGAGTCCGACGAGAACACGCGCATCGTCGTCGAACTGAAACGCGGTGAACAGGCCAAGGTGGTCATCAACCAGCTTTTTCAGAAGACGGCGCTCGAATCGTCGTTTGGTGTCACCCTGCTCGCGCTCGACAAGAAGCGGCCGAAGCAGATGAACATCCGCGAACTCCTGGATTGCTACGTGGAGCACCGCCGTGACGTTGTCACCCGGCGCACCAAGTTCCGGCTGCGCGAGGCCGAGGATCGCGCCCACGTGCTCGAGGGCTACATCATCGCGCTGGATAACCTGGATGATTTTGTGCGAATCATCCGCGCCTCGGCCAACCGCGAGGAAGCGAAGGTCCGGTTGATGGCCAAGTATCCGCTGTCCGAGCGGCAGACGGACGCGATTCTCGAATTGCGGCTATATCAACTCACCGGTTTGGAGCGCGGTAAGATCGAGGCGGAGTACATCGAGCTGATGAAGCTAATCGAGGAATTGCGCGGCATCCTCGAGTCGGAGGCGAAGTTGCTGGCACTGATCAAAAAGGAGCTGCTCGACCTGAAGGCGAAATACACCTCGCCGCGGCGCACGCAAATCGAGGCGCCCACGGGAGAGTTCCGGATGGAGGATGTGATCCCCAACGAGGGTTGCGTCATCACGGTGTCCCACCTCGGCTTCATCAAGCGGACGCCCGTCGCGGATTACCGTTCGCAGAAGCGGGGTGGCAAGGGCGTGATCGGCGCCGAGACGTATGATGAAGATTTCGTCCAGCATCTCTTCACCGCGAGCACCCACGATTACATCCTGTTCTTCACGAATACCGGCCAATGCCACGCGAAGAAAGTTTACGACGTGCCGGAGGGCACGCGGGCGTCCAAGGGAAAATCGGTCTCGTCCTTTCTTCGGCTGACCGACGGCGAAAAAATCGCGTCGATGCTCTGCGTGAAGGACTTTGTCGATGACCGTTACCTCGTGATGGCCACGCAGGCGGGCGGGATCAAGAAAAGCTCCCTCTCTGACTATGCCAATGCCACCCGCGAAGGCGGACTGATCGCCATCAATCTCGCCGAGGGCGATCGGGTCATCGGCACGGTGCTCACCACCGGGAACGACGAACTCATCCTCGTTTCCAATCAAGGCCTCGCCGTTCGATTCCGCGAACGCGACCCCGAGTCGGGTGACGAACTCTTCCGCGCCACGGGCCGCGCCACGGGCGGCGTCACGGGCATGCGTTTCAAACTGAAGAGCGACTTCCTGCAGGCGATCGAAGTGGTCGACCATGCCGCGAAATTCCTGGTCGCGAGCGAAGCCGGCCTCGGTGTCCGCACACGCTTCGAGGACTACCGTCTGATCAACCGAGGTGGCAGTGGCGTCTGGGCGATTGATCTGCCGGAGGACGGCTCGATCCGGCTCGCGGGTGCATTGAGCGTGAGTGATCAGGACGAGATCATGCTGCTCACCGCCAAGGGACAGAGCATCCGCTGTCCGGTGAAGGACATTCGCGAAACCAACCGGGGGGCGAAAGGTGTCCGTCTGGTCACGCTCGAACCGGGCGACAAACTCCTGAGTGTGGCCCGCATTGTGGAAACCGACGAGCAACAGGCGGCCCTCCTCGAGACGACGACGCAGACCTGAGCGGAACGGCGCACCCGCGCGGAGCACGCCTTTTCCACCCTGGCCGATCCACCAGGAGAGGCGCGTTCGCAATTTCGCGCGGCACGCTGTGGACGTAAACTCCACCCTTGCCAAGCGTGTGGCGCGTTCGCTCTCTTCTCGTTTCACCGCTTTCGTATGCCGGGCCGAATCACATCACTCCTCGATCCCTCCCGCGTGCTGTTGCACGTGCATAGCATTAAGCGAACCGCTGCCCTCAACGAGGTTGCGCGGCTGCTCGAAGGGCATCCGGATGTCGCCAATTTTGCCGGGTTCTACGACGAACTTCTCGCCCGCGACCGCCTCGACACCACGTGCCTCGGCAACAGCGTCGCCCTGCCCCACGCGCGCACCGAACATGTGAAGAAGATCGTGATGGCGGTCGGCCGCGCGGACACCGGCATTCCCTTCGATAGCAACGGCGAGATTGTCCGTTTATTTTTTGTGCTCGGCACGCCGAAAACCAAGCCCGGCGATTACCTCGCCGTCGTGAGCGCGCTCTGCAAGATTCTCAAGGACCCGGCCGACCGCGCCACCTTCCTGAATGCGGCCACGCCGGAAGCGTTCATCACGGCGATCGCTGCGGCCGAGGCGAAGCTGGGGCTGTAGCGCGCGGTTTCGGTATTGGGTTTGCCGTTCCGCCAGACCACGCCCGCCCGCAGGCTCGACGCCGCCGTATTTGCCAATCAGGTTTCCGTTCATCGCGTGGCAACTCGAAACCCGAAACTCAAAAGTCCAAGTTGGGCGCCGCCCCGGTGACTCGCTCCTTCATCTTTAGCGACGGCAAATTGGTTGGGCAGGATCTCGAGGTCGAAGCGTTGCGACTGGTCCGCGCGGACAAGGGCCTTCTGGTGTGGGTGGATTTGAACAGCCCGACGCCTGAGGAAATCAAGGAGATCCTGGAGAACGTGTTCCAGTTTCACCCGCTGGCGATTGAGGACTGTGTCGCGCCCAACTCGCTGCCGAAGGTGGAGGATTACGAGGACTACCTGTTCATCGTCACGCACGCGGTCGATTTCACGCGCACCGAGAAGTTCAACACGACCGAGCTCGATTTGTTTCTCGGCAAGGATTACCTCGTGACATTTCACACCGCGCCGCTTCGATCCGTATCCAGTTTTATCGAGCGCATCCTGAAAAGCGTTGGCGCGGGACCGCGCGGGCCGGACCGAATCGCCCACTCGCTGATCGATCTCCTGGTGGACAACTACGCTCCCGTGCTCGAGGAGCTGCGCGCTGAACTGGAGGAGCTGGAAGAGCACGTCCTGTCCCAGACCTCTCCGCACCAGCACCTGGTCAACGAACTGCTCCACGTGCGCGGTGACTTCACCCGGCTCCGCACGATTGTCCGGCCGCAACGCGACGTCATCGACCGGCTCGCCCGCGGCGACAGCCGGATGATTCGACCAAAACTCCTGCCCTACTTCCGCGACTTGCGCGACAACCTCGTAAGGCTCGAGGACACCGCCGCCGGCTACCATGAGCGGCTGCTCATGGCCTTCGACATCTACCTCAACAAGGCGGCCTTCGAGGCGAACGAAGGAATCAAGTTCCTCACCGCGATCACCGCGGTCACGATTCCCGTGATGGTGATTGGGACCTGGTATGGAATGAACTTCCAGACGATGCACGAATTGGACCATGGCTATCCGTGGGCCATCGGCATCACCCTCATCTCCACCGCGCTCATGGTGGTTTACCTTCGGCGGAAGAAGTGGTTCTAGCGTGTTGAGAACGCGGATACCGTACGCCCGCCTGACTAAAGTTTTTCCGGGATAAAAACCTCCACGTCCTGCGGCTCGGTCATGCAGATGTGATCCGGCGCCTGACCGCGCAAAGCGAATCCCGCCTGACGCAACGGTGTGTCGCTCCATTCGAATACTTGCGCCTGCCCGACTCGATACGGCGGATGGCACAACCGGATGGACGTCAGCCGTCCACGTGCGCCGTCGCCGGTGAACACCCGGTAACGCTCGATCAAAAAGAACTCGAGCGATTCGGGCGCAACCTCCCCCGCCACCTCGTACGGCCGGTAACGAAACCTGGTTTTCTCCTCCGTGCCGCTCCGCTGCGAC
>JBBRCR010000166.1:0-15613 GCA_038204695.1 Opitutales bacterium
CCTCAGACCCATTCAGCCACAGATTTCACAGATGGGCACAGATTCAGAGCGCTGCCTTTAGCTGTGTTTATCTGTGCCATCTGTGGTTGGATTGGGATTGGAAAAACTTGACCTGTTCGCAACGCGTTTCGGAGTTCAAGGATTCTAGCCTGCTCTTGGTTGTCATATTTGGCCTTTGTTCGCTCTGGGTCCCAAGGAGCAGCTTCTCCGGGAGCGCCGAGTTCCGGCTCGGCCTGTTTCCGTCTGTTGCCGGGCTGGAGCCCGGCGCTCCCGGCCACCAGCCATGCTCGAGCGATGTTCTCGTTAGCGCCATGCGTTTGGGGGCAATCAGGCGCCGGTGATCCCGTCCGGTCTGAATCTGCGCATGGAGGAGTGGCGCTCCTGCGCCGCACGCCATGAACCTTCAATATCTCACGCCCGTCGCCAGCGCACGCAGCCGGCAAGATCACCTCGCCGCCGTGTTTCCTCTCGTCATGTCGATCGCTGCCGCGATGACGCTGGGTGGATGCACCACAAAACCCGGCCCGGCGCCCCGCGCCGGGTTTTCGCCAGCGGAACTCGGCCCCCTCGCGGTCACCACCTTCGCCAATACCTCGCGCGTTTACCTGCAGGTTCCCGAGGACAAGAGGTCGATCGCGGCGGAACCGATCCACTTCGAGGTCGTGACCCCGCGTCAATTTGCCATCGATACCGCCGTCCCCGCCTCGGCCTGGATGCTTCCTCCTTACGGGGCGGTCGCCGTCGCTGGCGTGTGCCTGGCCGCACCTGTCGCGGTCATGGTCGCCAGCCCTGTCGCGCAGGAGGCCCGCAAGATCTACGGAATCGCCGTGACGAATACAGCCGCCGAGGTCGATGCCGCGATACGCACGCTTACCCCGCTCTGCCGTGTGGCTTCTCTCGAGGAGAAGCTCCAGGCCGAGGTTCTCCGGCAGCTGACCCAGGAAAGAGTCACCGCGTCGCCGCACACCCTCGCGCCAACCGCGCCGGCCGTGGCACGAACGAAACGGCCGTTCACTGCCGCCGGCAGACCGGCACCCGTGGCCACAACGTCGGAAGAAGAACGCTCGTATGGCCCCCTCGCGAGTCGCGGCATTGCGACCGTACTCGAAATCAAGCTGCTCGAGCCGGCTCTGCGTGGCGCCGACGGGATGAACCCGGCTCTCCTTTTCGGCCTGCACGTGCGGGTCCGGCTGATTGACACCCTGACGGGTGCCATGCCGCATTACGATTACCTTGAATACGCGAGCGAGCGCCGCCCGTTCGTCGCCTGGGCGGCGGACGATGCGCAGCTCTTCCGGCAGGGCATCTCGTCTGGTATCCACGCAATGAGCACGGAGATCGTCGCCCAGCTGCTCGGACCGCGCCACCACGTCGCGGCCGACGCCCAGCTCGCGACCGCCGGCCTTTACCGGCGGGTGCGAGGAGACAAGCGGTCTCCCGCCGGGGCGCCGGTCCCGCTCGCCGTGGACGCGCCCCGCTACGCCGGCCTCACGCGCTGAGCATTTTATCCCAACCAGGTGCGCCGTTTCGATTTTCCGAAAGTCACGCGCGCCGATTTGCAGCCGGAACTCGCCGGCCCGGCGTTTGCCTTGGAAGCCGGGCAAATCAGTGGAGCGAGCGGAAGCAGGCTCTTTGCAGCACCGAACACGGCGCCTGGATCGAGTGGGAATTCGATGTGCCGACCGAGGGCAGCTACGCGGTGGATCTTCTCGCCACGCGGACCGTTAATTTCGGCATCGTGCAACCCTCGCTCGACGGAAAGCCGCTCGGTCCGACGCGCGACTTGTATGCACCGAATTGCGGCTCAAGTCCACTCGCTGGCGCCCGCAGCCACGGATGCCTTCAGTCTGGCCCGAATTTTTCCCACTCAAACCAATCCAAGGCATGGTCACAGAGGACACAGAGCTCAGACACGGAGACGGCAGGAGGCCACAAGGTGTTCGATGCCGTGCACGCAATTGATCCGGCTTTGCCAAAAAAACTTTCCTCTCTGTGAACTCTGTGTCTGAACTCTGTGACCCAAGAGATCGGTTGATTGCAGGGTGAAGTATGCGGGCTCGCGTTCTCCCTTCGACTCGCTCGCCGCGAACGCAGCTTGAGTCGCCCTCTCGCCCTACTTACGGTCCGCTTTTCTCAATCGTCGTGAATACGCTTACTCGTCGCCGCTTTCTCCAAAACTCCACCCTCGCCACTGGCGTGGGGCTCGTCGCCGGACTTCGGCCCTCGACCTTCGCCGCCCCGGCGGGCGCGAACGGCGATGTCCGGCTGGGCATCATCGGCCTGAACGGCAAGGGCTCAGCGCACCTGAAGAATCTCCTCAAGATGAAGGGCGTGCGCGTCACCGCGTTGTGCGATGTCGATCCAAGCGTGCTCGCCCGGGCGGCCGCCACCTTTCCACCGACGCAGCTGGCGCCCTTCAAGACCACCGAGGCGCGCGAGCTCATGGCGCACAAGGATGTCGACGCGGTCATGGTCGTCACGTGCAACCACTGGCACGCGTTGCACACGGTGTGGGCGTGTCAGGCCGGCAAGGACGTGTACGTCGAGAAGCCGATGTCGCACACGGTCTGGGAAGGTCGCAAGATGATCGAGGCCGCGCGCAAGTACGGCCGCATCGTCCAAGTCGGCACCCATTACCGTTCCGAGACCGGACTGCGCGACGCCATTCAATACCTGCACGAGGGCCAGCTCGGAAAAATCAAACACATCCGCGCGATCGTCTACAACGCGCGTCCCTCCATCGGACGAAAGCTGCCGTGGTATCCCGAGGGAATGAGCTACGACACGTTCTGCGGCCCCACGCCGATGGTGCCGCTCGATCGTCCAAAGCTGCATTACGACTGGCATTGGGTCTGGAACACCGGCAACGGCGAACTCGGCAACAACGGCGTGCACGTGCTCGACGTCGCGCTCCGGATCGCGAAGCACAATGAGGCGCCGCGCCGCGTCCTCAGCTTTGGCGGCCGTTACGCGATTGATGATGTCGCGGAGACACCGAACACCCACGTGGCGGTGTACGATTACCCGGGAATTCCACTCTACTTTGAACACCGCGCACTGACGGCCAAACCGGGCGTCGCCTTCATGGACCAATATGCCGGCGTGCGGACGGGCGTGATTGCGGAGTGCGAAGGCGGGTCTGTTGCGGGCCTCACCGGCGCGACCGCGTACGACCCGAGCGGCAAGGTGATAAAGAAATTCCCCGGCGACGGCGGTGCGGGCCATGTGCCGAACTTCTTCGCGGCCGTGCGCAGCCGGCGGTCCGAGGATCTCGCCGCGCCAGTCGAGACAGGGCACCTTTCAGCCGCGCTGTGCCACTGGGGAAACATCTCGTATCGCGTAGGAAAAAATGCGCCGACTGCGCGAATCCAGCAGGCGATCGAAGGTTTTCCCGGCGCCGGTGAAATCCACCAGGGCCTGCAGCAGCACCTCTCCGTTCACGGCATCGATCTTGCGAAGAAACCGTTCCGGCTCGGCCCCTGGCTCGAACTCGAGGCCGGCAACAGCGATGGGATCAAGGCAGTTTCGTCCGGCGGCGAGCCGACGCTCGCCCAGGCGCGTTATCTCCTGCACGAAGCACAGCGCCCGCCGTTCGTAATTCCGGAGCAGGTGTAAGGCGAAGACGTGGAAGACAGGGAAGACTTGGAAGACGAGGAAGACACTTGGAACAGTTGGAAGGCGGAGAAGACGGCGAGATGCGGAACACTGAATGCGGGGTAGTCTCTGCGAACGCCGATTCCTCTGCCCGCGGCCGTTGAACAAGCTTGGCGGCCCCTGCTTTTTGCGGGATCGGCGCTCGCAGCCACCACACGCATCCACTGTCTTCCGAGTCTTCCGAGTCTTACGAGTCTTACGAGTCTTACACGTCTTCCAAGTCTTCCAAGTCTTCCACGTCTTCTCCCTCTTCCTTCCGATATCGTCATACTGCGATTTGCGCACCTGCCGCATTGAACCAACATCCGATCGTTGCTCCGCTCATTCACTTCGATGCAAACGCCAACCTCCGAACTTTCCTTTTTTGCCCGCCTCAAGCTCGCGTTCCGCGTGCTCGGCGACGCCAAACTCGCCGGGCAACTCGTCGCCCTCGAAGGGCCTGCCGCTGCAAAACCGATGCCGGAGCCACCGGCGGAAAAGACCCACGCCTCGGGCCTCGCCGTTCTCGCGCTTTTCCAGCGGGAAGGCCGGCTGATCGATTTTCTCCAGGAGAACATCGCCTCCTTCACCGACGCCGAAATCGGGGGCGCCGCTCGCGTTGTCCACGCCGGCAGCCGCAAGGTGCTCGGACAATTTCTTTCGCTGGAACCGATCTTCAAGGATACCGAGGGCTTCGAGGTGACGGTCCCCGCGGGGTTCAATGCCGAGCGCATCCGGCTCACCGGAAATGTCGCCGGCCAGCCGCCGTTCCGCGGCCTGCTGAAACATCATGGCTGGGTGACGACCTCGGTGCGTTTCCCCGCGCTCTCGACGGCCCTCGATCCACGCGTCATCGCTCCCGCTGAAGTGGAGCTGTGAGCACGCGGCGGCAAGGGTCTCCTCTTACACCCGATCCATTCCCTCCTTCTGCAATGTCCCGTTATTCCATCGGTATCGACCTGGGCACGACGAATTCCGCCGTTTCGTTTTTCGATCTCACGCGCTCCGATCCGCGCGGACGCGAGCAAACCATGCTGGCGGTTCCACAGGTGACGGCACCCGGCACGCTCGAAGACAAACCCTTGCTGCCATCGTTCGTCTACCTGCCGAACGCGCAGGAATTCCCCGCCGCCAGCATCGGCGTACCGTGGGATAAGAAACAGGGCGAACGCGTCGTTGGTGAGTTCGCCCGCACCCATGGCGCCAAGGTCCCCATGCGGCTCGTCTCGTCCGCCAAGAGCTGGCTGTGCCACGCCGGCGTCGATCGGCAGGGCGCCATTCTGCCTTGGCAGGCGCCGGCCGATGTGGCGCGCGTTTCGCCCGTGGAAGCGTCGCGTCACATCCTGGCCCACCTGCGCGCCGCCTGGGATCACCAGTTTCCGGATACGCCCTTCGCCACTCAGGATCTGGTGCTCACCGTGCCCGCGTCGTTCGATGCGGCGGCCCGGGATCTCACGCTGAGCGCCGCGCAGCAGGCGGGGCTCGAAAACGTCACGCTGCTCGAGGAACCGCAGGCGGCGTTCTACGCTTGGACGGAGCAGATGGGGGATGGTTTCCGCAAACACGTCCGCGCCGGTGACGTCATTCTCGTGGTCGATGTCGGCGGCGGCTCGAGCGATTTCTCGCTCATCGCCGTGACCGATCAGGGCGGCGAAGTGCAGCTGACGCGAATCGCGGTGGGCGATCACATCCTGCTCGGCGGCGACAACATGGACCTCGCGCTCGCCTATGCCGTGAACCAGCGGCTCACCGCGGACGGAAAAAAACTGGATGCGTGGCAGTTCAACGCGCTCACGTTTGCGTGCCGCCAGGCGAAGGAGGCGATGTTCGCCGACCCGAAAATGAAGAAGGCGCCCGTGGTGATTCCGGGCCGCGGCTCTTCCCTCATCGGCGGCACGATCAAGGCGGACCTGACCCGCGATGAGCTCACGCGCGTCTTGACCGACGGCTTTTTTCCGGATGTGGCGGTCGCTGATGTGCCGCAGACCGCCCGGCGCACCGGACTGACGCAAATGGCGCTGCCCTACGCGCAGGATGCGGGAGTCACGCGACACCTCGCGGCCTTTCTGACGCGGCAGGCAAAGGCGCTCGCGGCGGCGCACGATGCGCCGGTGAAGGTGGAAGGGCAGGCGTTTGTCCATCCGACGGCCGTCCTGTTCAACGGCGGTGTATTCAAAGCACACGTACTGAAGCAGCGTGTGCTCGATGTGCTCAATCGCTGGCTCGCCGCGGACCACGGCTCGCCGGTCAAGGAACTGGAAGGCGCCGAACTGGACCTGGCCGTCGCGCGTGGCGCGGCGTATTACGGCTGGGCGCGACACGGCCATGGCCTGCGGATTCGCGGCGGCACGGGTCGCGCGTATTACGTCGGCGTCGAGAGCGCGATGCCCGCGGTGCCCGGCATCGAGCCACCGGTCCGTGCCTTGTGTGTCGCCCCGTTCGGCATGGAGGAAGGCACGAAGGCCGACATCCCCCCGCAGGAATTTGGTCTGGTCGTAGGCGAACCGACCCGCTTCCGGTTTTTCTCGAGCTCGGTGCGCCGCGACGATGCGGTCGGCACGATGCTCGACGACCCGACCGGGAACGACGAATTCGAGGAGGTGGCTCCGATCGAATCGACGCTCCCCGCCGAGAACGGCGACGTGGGTCGACTCGTGCCCGTGAACCTCCAGGCCGCCGTCACCGAGATCGGCACCCTTGAGTTGCGTTGTCTGGAAAAAGGCGGCGCTGGCCGGTGGAAGCTGGAACTGAATGTTAGGATGAAGGAATGATCGGAAGCGCAGACGACGGAGGACAGAGGACAGAGGACGGACGACAGACGGCGGAGGACAGAGGACAGAGGACAGAGGACAGACGACAGATGACAGAGAAGAGACTAACGACAAAAACACAGGTCCGTTAGCCGCTTCGCTCTTCCTCCGCCATCCGTCCTCCGTCCTCCGTCGTCCGCCCTCCGTCGTCCGCCGTCCGTCATCCGCCCTCCGTCGTCTGTCCTCCGTCGTCTGTCCTCCGCCCTCCGCCCTCCGTCCTCCACCTCCTTCACCCACACACCATGTACGTTGTCGGCATCGATCTCGGCACCAGTAACTGCGCCGTCGCGTTTGCGCGGGTGGCGGAGGGCGCCGATGCGGCCGTCGTGGATTTTCCCGTGGCCCAGTTGCAGCGTCCCGGCCAGGTGGCCGCCCAGCCGCTGCTGCCCTCATGTCTCTACGTTCCAAGCGAACACGAGATCGCGCCGGGCGCGGCTCAATTGCCCTGGGGCGAATCGCCCGCTCTGATTGTCGGTGAGTTCGCGCGCTGGCAGGGCGCGCGCGTACCCGGACGTCTCGTCGCGTCGGCCAAAAGCTGGTTGTGCCACGCGGGTGTCGATCGCACTGCACCCATTCTTCCGTGGGGCGCGCCAGCTGAGGTGACAAAGGTGTCGCCGATGCACGCGTCCGGTTTGCTGCTCTCGCACATGGCCAAGGCGTGGAGCGCTGCGCATCCTGACGCGCCCCTCTCCGCCCAGGAAGTCGTCATTACCGTGCCGGCGTCGTTCGACGAAGTCGCCCGCTCGCTCACCGTCGGCGCCGCGCGCCAAGCCGGGCTCGAAAAGTTCACGCTGCTCGAGGAACCGCAGGCCGCGTTCTATGATTTTACCTCCCGCCATCGCCGCGATTTGGCCGAGGCACTCACCGGTGTGCGGCTCGTGCTCGTGGTCGATGTCGGCGGCGGCACGACGGATTTCACGCTGATCGCCGTCGCCCTCGGTGACGAGGGCCCGGTCCTGAAACGCATCGCGGTCGGCGAGCACCTGATGCTCGGCGGCGACAACATGGACGCCGCGCTCGCCCGCCGCGCCGAGGAGCGGCTGGCTGCGGGCGGACACAAGCTGAACGCGACCCAGTGGACGCAACTCGTGCAGACTTCGCGCACGGCGAAGGAGGCACTCCTCTCCGTCACGGCGCCCGGGCGCCACGCCATCGCGGTCGCGGGCAGCGGAAGCCGGCTGATCGGCTCCACGCTTTCAACCGAGTTGACCCGCGACGAGGTGGAGCAACTGATCGTCGAGGGATTTTTTCCCGCGTGTGCGCCAGACGAGCAGCCGCGTCGCTCGGCGCGGGTCGCGTTGCAGGAACTCGGTCTGCCCTACGCGCAGGATCCGGCGATCACGCGCCATCTCGCGGCGTTTCTGGGCAAGCATGCCGCCGCGGGTTTCGCGGCGCTTGCGCAGGGTGGCGCGAAGCGGCAAGAGGAAGATCCTCCACTCGCTCGCGCTCGCAGCCACCGTTCCGCGGACGCCGGCATTTCTCTGCCGCGGCCGGACGCGATTCTCCTCAACGGCGGTGTATTCAATTCTCCACGACTCGCGCACCGGCTGGTTGAAATTGCCTCCGCCTGGTGGCCCGATTCGCCGACGATCCCGCTGTTGCATCACGACTCGCTGGACCTCGCGGTCGCGCGGGGTGCCGCCGCGTACGGGCTCGTCCGGCGCGGTCTCGGGCGGCGGATCGGTGGCGGGGCGGCGCAAGCACTCTACATTGGACTCAACGCCGACGAGGCCGATGCCGCCCCGCGCGCGGTGTGCGTGATCCCGCGCGGCCATGAGGAGGGGCAGACCCTCGATCTCACCGAGCGGGCATTCACGCTTACGGTCGGCCGGCCCGTGCAATTCCCGCTGTTCTCGACCACGGCGGACCGCGTGGATGGCCCGGGCGAAATCGTCAGCGTCACGGATGAGTTCCATCCCTTGCCGCCGTTGCACACGTTGCTGCGCGCGACCCATGGCAAGGGCAACACCGTGCCGATTCATCTGCGGTCCACCCTGACGGAGCTCGGCACGCTGGAACTCTGGTGCGTGTCGAACGCCGCGGACGAACGCTGGCGGCTCGAGTTCGATCTGCGCGGCGCCGTGGCGCGCGGCGGATCGAGCGTCACCGAATCGATGCCCGCGAGCTTCGGGCAGGTGCGTGAACTCGTCGACAAAGTGTATGGGCCGGCACCGCGCACGGTCGAGCCGCGCGAAGTGAAGAAGCTCGGCGAAACGCTCGAAGCTGCGCTGGGACCGCGCGAAGGCTGGAGCGTGCCGCTCCTGCGGGAGCTGTGGGGCACGCTGTTCGCGGGCGCAAAACGCCGCCGGCGCTCCGCGGTGCACGAGCGCGTATTTTACCGCTTCGCCGGCTACGGCCTCCGTCCTGGTTTCGGCTATCCGCTCGACGAGTGGCGCTGCGCCCAGACGTTCGAGCTGCTGACGGAAAACGTGAACTTCCACACCGAAGCCGCGGTGTGGAACGAGTTTTGGATCATGTGGCGCCGCATCGCCGGCGGGCTGACCGCCGCGCAGCAGCAGGCGATCTGGCGCGTGCTGGAGCCGCACCTCGCCCGGCGCGTGCCGCCCGCCGCGGCGGCCAGGAACGCGCCCCGACCCAAGGGCCTCCAGCCGGAAGGTTTTGACGAAATGGTGCGCACGGCCGCATCGCTCGAGGACCTCGAACCGCCGCAAAAGACCGTATTCGGAAACTGGATTTCTCAGCGACTGAAGACTCCCGGCCAGCCGGCCTCGGGTCTCTGGGCGTGGTCCCTGGGCCGCGTCGGTGCGCGCGTGCCGATCTCGGGCAGCGGTCACCGCACCGTAAGCGCGGACCAGGCGACGGAGTGGCTGGAGCTGCTGTTGCAAAAGGATCTGCGCGCGGTGGATGGCGGTGCCTTCGCCGCGGTCCAGCTCGCGCGGCTCACCGGCGATCGCACGCGCGATCTCGACGCGGCGTTGCGCACCCGGACCGTGGATGCGCTCAAGGCAGCCAAGGCACCCGAGCGCTGGTTGCGGCTGGTGACCGAGGTCGTCCAACTCGAAGCCGACGATCAGGCCCGCGCACTCGGTGATACGCTGCCATTGGGGCTGAAACTCTAGCCGCATTCCTGCCATGCCGCGCGTCCCGAACGTGGGACGGCATGGTTCCATGCGCGGACATCGTGCCGACACCCGCCCGACGGTCGCACGCTCGAACGCCTTGGACGGACAGCGCTTGCGCCGGGCCATTCAAGGCGGCACACGCCCTGCAAACGCGAATCACCGCCCTTCCCCCATCCCTCGATGTCGCTTGTGAAAACCGCCCTGCGCGCCCTGCTGAAAAGCCCCGGCTTTACCTTCGTCGCCGTACTCACGATCGCCGTTGGCATTGCGGCGAACACCGCGCTGTTTTCCGTATTCGATCGGCTGATTCTCATCACGCTGAATGGACAGCCTTGGCAGGTGGTCGGAATCATGCCCCCGCGGTTGTCGAACCCGTTCACGGCCACCCAGATTTTTGCGCCCCGGGTGTTCGAGGTCGGCGGGCTCACGCCGGACCAGGTGCAACACGGCGCGGGGTATGCGCAGCCCATCGCGCGGGTCAAGCCGGGCGTGACGCTCGAGCAGGCGAACGCCGAGCTCGCCGCCATCAGCCGCGGCTATCAGCAGCAGTTCGGCGCAAAGCTCGATGCGAACAACACGAGCCAGGCGCTGGACTTTACCGAGACGCTCGTCGGCAATCTCCGTCCCACATTCTACACCCTGCTCGGCGCGGTCAGCTTCGTGATGCTCATCGCGTGCGCGAATGTCGCTTCGCTTTTCCTCGCCCGCGTCGCGGCGCGCCACAAGGAAATCGCCGTGCGTCAGTCGCTCGGCGCTTCGCGCGGAGCCATCATCCGGCTGTTCCTGGTCGAAAGCCTGCTTTTTTCTGTCGCCGCCGGCGTCCTCGGCGTCGTGCTGTCCCTGTGGGCACTGTCGGCCATCCAGACTTCGTTTGCGACGCAACTGCCGCCCAACACCACCCTTTCACTCGACTGGCGCGCGCTCGCGTTCACCGGCGGCGTCACGCTGCTCAGTGCACTCCTCGTGGGTTTCGCGCCGGCGTGGCAGGCCTCGAAGCCGCAGCTCGTCGACGTGCTGAAGGACGCCGCGCGCGGCTCGTCCAGCGCGCACGGCGGTTATTTCCGCGCTTCGCTGATCGTGGTGGAGGTCACGCTCTCGGTCGTGCTGCTCGTGGGTTCCACGCTGCTGTTGCTGAGCTTTCTGCGGCTGCAACGCACGCCGCCCGGATTCGAACCCCGGGGTCTCGCGACCGCTTTCGTTGGTGTGCCGGCCGGCCGCTACAAGACGCCCGCGGAGCAGACGCAGTTTTTCTTGCGCGTGATCGAGCAGTTGAAGGCGGTGCCGCACGTGCAGGACGCCGCCGCGGGCATTGGTCTGCCGCTCGGGGGTTTTACTCCGCGCTCCCCCTACAGCGTGGCGGGCCGTCCGATTCTGCCGCTGCCGCAGCGCCCGCTCGCCCAGCTCGCCATCGTGAGCGACGACTATTTCAAAACGCTGCGGATTCCCGTGGTCCAGGGCCGCGCCTTCACGCCGGACGATCGCGAAGGCGGACCGGGCGTCTGCATCATCAACGAAGCGCTGGCCCGCCGGCTGTTTCCGGGCGAGTCTCCCCTCGGAAAGGTGCTGATGCGCGGCCGCGACGCGGAAATCAAGGTGGAGGTCGTCGGTGTCATCCGCGACGTGAAAACGCTCGGGCTGAATACGCCGGCCCCTGATGAAATCTATTATCCGATGCGGCAGTTGCCCCGCGGCGGCATGGCCATCGTTGCTCGCACGAGCGGCGACCCGGCCGCGCTCCAGGGCATCATGCGCACGGCGGTCGCGGCCGTGGACCCGGACCAGCCGATCTCCTTCTTTGCCACCATGGCCGACACCGTCAGCCAGAACCTGGGCGTCCCGCGAATCGTGGCCTCGCTCACCGCGATTTTCGCCGGCGTGGCGCTCGTTCTGGCGGCGGTGGGACTGTATTCGGTTGTCGCGTACGCCGTCGCCCAGCGCACCAGCGAGCTGGGCATTCGCATGGCGCTCGGGGCGCAGCCGAGGCAGGTCGTCGGGTTGGTCATGCGCAGCGGGTTGAAGCTGGTGGTGCTTGGATTGATCGCCGGGCTCGCCGCCGCCGCCGGCGCCGCCCGGCTCATCCAGACACTCCTGTTCGACGTCCAAATGTTCGATCCGATCGTGTATGCCAGCGTGGCCACGCTCTTCGGCGCCGTCGCCGCGCTGGCGTGTTTCGTGCCATCGCTGCGCGCGTCGCGGATCGACCGCTGGTCGCATTGCGCACCGAATAATGGGCGGGCGCCCGGCCACCGGCCTTCAATCCGGCACCCTGTCGACCGTGTCCGATGCGTTTCGATGTCCCGATCGGGACATCGAAACGCATGCTGCCCGCGCGGCGGGCTGGACAACATGAGTCGGATACGGAAGCGGGGGGCCTTCCCATTATCGGGATACATTTATTCCACAACCGGACGCGGCCGCGCAGCGAAGGCCCTCACCGGCAAGGGACAACAATTTCTATCCACTTGGCGGGAGCAGCTTGGGTTAAAACGGGGGGCGCGGCACAGCCGTTGCTAGACCGCCTGCGCACATGATCTCTCTTCGCCAGGTCGAACGCGTGTACCCGCTCAAGGACGGCCCGTATTACGCGCTGCGCAGGATCAGCCTCGAGGTCCGCGAGGGAGATTTTGTCTCCATCATGGGCCCGTCGGGCTCGGGTAAATCGACGCTGCTCCACATCCTCGGGCTGCACGACGGCGGGTGGGCGGGCGAATATGATTTCCGCGGCGAACACGTTCACGAACTCGACCGGAAACAGCGTTTCGAACTTCAGAAGCGGAACATCGGTTTCGTATTCCAGAGTTACAATCTGCTCGATGAACTCACGGTCTACGAAAACCTGGAGGTGCCGCTCTCGTATCGCGACGTGCCGAAGAAGGAACGCCAAAGCGTCGTCTGTGACATGCTGGATCGTTTTCGCATCGTGGCCAAAAAGGATCTCTATCCGAACCAGCTCTCCGGCGGCCAACAACAACTCGTCGGCGTCGCCCGTGCCCTGGTGGCGCGGCCCGCGCTCATTCTCGCCGACGAACCGACGGGAAACCTCCACTCCGACCAGGGCCGCGAAATCATGGATCTGTTCAAGAAGCTCAACGAAGTGGACGGCGTCACGATCGTGCAGGTCACCCACTCCCGGGAAAATGCCGCCTATGGCACACGGGTAATCCGGCTCGCCGATGGCATGATCGTCCCTCCCACTGAATGACGACTTTGCGACCGCTCATCCGCTTCGGCCTGCTCCCACCCGCCATGCCTTGGGGCCGAGTGGGTGCATCACTCGCACCGGGAATCGGCCGCAACATTCGGTGCGCCCTCGGCGCAGCGGTGGTCGCCACGATCGCATCTGCCGCACCGCTCACGCTGGACGAAGCCATCGTGCTCGCACTGCAGAAAAACCAGACGCTCAAGGTGAGCGCGTTTGCGCCGGACATCGCCCGGGCGAACGTCCTGGCCGAATACGGCCGCTTTGATCCGGCCCTCACGTTCAACCGCAGTTACGGCGAAGGCGATACACCGCTGAGCACCACGCCGCTCACCCACGCGCGCGTGCAGTCGGATCAATACGCCGTTCCGGTCGGCGGCCTGACACCCTGGGGGCTGGCGTACAGCCTCAATGCAACCGCCGAAAATCAGCGAGGCACGTTCAACCGGTTCACCGACAATTTCATCACCTTTGGGGGAGTCTCGGTCACGCAGCCGCTGCTGCGCGGATTCGGGTTCGGCGCGAATCTTTCGGGACTCCGCGTCGCCAAGGCCGATCGCGCGATCGCGGACTGGCAGCACCGCCAGGCCGTGACCGACATCGTGACGAACGTGGTGCTGACCTACAACACGGTGCTCCAGTTTCGCGAGAACGTGCGCATCGCGCGGCTCAACCGCGACCTCACGGCGCAACTCGTCGACCAGAACGAAAAGCGCAATCGCATTGGCCAGATCTCCGATGCGGACGTCCTGCAGGCGCGGGCGCGCCTCGCCGGCCGCGAGGAGAACGTGCTGTTCGCCGAACGCTCCGCGATCGATTCGGAAAACCAGCTTCGCCAGCTGATCGGCGAAACGAATTATCCCCCCGGCGGTGCGGCGATCGAACTCGAGCCGCTGCCGCCCGCGACACCGCTGACGATCGACCCGGCGGCGGATCTGAAACGCGCCTACGAATTCCGGCCGGATTACCAGGCGGCGCGACTCGGCCTCACGCGTCGCCGCGAGGCGAGCACGGTCGCGCAAAACCAGTTGCTGCCACGCGTGGATTTCGTCGGCAGCTATGGCTACACCGGCATGGATCGCGATTTCAGCGCGGCCCGCCGGCAGGTGCGCGAACGCGACGTGCGTGCCTACTCCGCCGGGATCGTGATGACGGTGCCTTTCACGTTCGCAGAAGGTCGCGGCCGGGCGCGGGCCGCGAAGCTCAGCGTGCGCCAGTCGGAAGCCGATCTCGTTCGAATCGAACAGGAAATCGCCCTCGAAATTTCCGCGGCGGCGGGGCAGATTGACACGGCACGGCGGCGGGTCGACGCGGCCCGCCGCGCGCTGGATCTGGCGCAGCGATCGCTCGAGGCAGAGCAGAAAAAATTCCAGGCTGGCACCACGTTACAGGCTGGCGCCAGCAGCACGTTTCTCGTCCTCCAAGCGCAGGAGCAGCTCGCATTTGCGCAAAACAGCCACGCCCGCGCATTGGCGGACCAGCGTCGCGCCGTCGCCAACTACCATCGGGAAACGGGCGCCACGCTCACGGTGTACAACATCCGGACGGAGTGAGCGGCGGAGGCGCGCCGCGTCGCCTCCGTGACTGCGAGCGCCAGCGAGTGGAGGAGCCGGGGACCGTTCCTACCGTCATGATTCAGACCGGAGCCCAGGCCGCACCAACGCCGGCCACTTCCTCGACCGCCTCTTCCTCATCCGGCACGGTGTTGAGCGGTGCAAATCGCTCGGACGAAAAGCCCAATTCCTGTTCTCCCTGATGGAATGGGTCGGGAGGGTTCTTCAGTTCCTCCAGCAGAAGTCCCACCGTGGCCGACTCCCCGCCCCGGACGATTTTTTCGCGGCCAAGAAACACCTCGCGAACCGTGTAAATCGTATCCTTGACCGGGAGCTGCTTGTAGAGCGCCCGAATCGTGGGGGTGAAGGTATCGTTGATACAGACGACTTTCTGACCTTTGACCATGGAGGAAGAAAAATAAAGACTTGCGGGAAAACTGCAAAAGAAGAAAAGCGGCCAGCCAAAGAAGAACCAGCCAAATTCGGAAGCTACTCAATCCGCCCTTCGTCGAAATCAATCAAGTCGGGAACGCTCTGAATCGTCCCGGCACGATCGATGCACCCCATCCTGGTCAACGCCTCGTTCAGGAAATCGCGTCCCGCCGGCGTCATCCCCTTCTGCACGAGTTCGCGATTCCACCTGGCCACGCGGAGATCGCGCGGAAACAGCGCCAGCAAACGCCGGTCGCACTCCGCGTCGTCCACGCCGGCATCCACGCAGTCGTGGACGATTTTTTCCACCGCCGCCGGCTCGATGCCAAGGTGCAGGCAAAGAAAACGATCGAGGCCGCGCTTGTAGTTTTTCGCATAACTCGCGGGCAGGGCCCCGTGCGCCTTCACGTAACGGCACTTCGCCAGGAACCGCGGCAAATAAAGCAGTCCGGTCGCCGCATGCGGAAGATACGGCGATGGCAGGCAGGTCAGGACCTCTCCGGTGGAGCCAGGAATGGGTTGCGACGGCACAACGGGGTGTCGGCGATCGGACTATCGGGCGTCAAGGCTTTGCGCGGCGTGGCATGGCGTGGCTTGGGGTGGCGTGGGCGTCACGCCATACCTTTATACACAAAGTTGTTCTTGGACGGGACGAAGAACATGGGCGGGACGCCCATGGACAGTGCGACTTGTGTATAAAGGCATGGCGGGACGCCCATGCCGCTTCGGAGCGGACCGATGTCGATGCGACTCACCACCACTCCAGGGCGAATGCAGCTGAGGTAATAACTCATTTCTGCATATGGTATTAACTCATAAGTGTGGACATGGGCTGAGAAACGATTCACACCGTGGGAATGATGCTCCCGCTGCCAGCCAGTAGATCGGTAACGCCGTTGCCCG
>JBBRCR010000167.1:0-15606 GCA_038204695.1 Opitutales bacterium
AGTGGGGATCGGTGTGGATTGGATACGGACCGATCTGGCCATTGCGAGGACACTCATCGGCGCTTGCCGCAATCGCGCGTTTCGCAACAGTCGAGCGACCGCAACAGTCGAGCGACCGCAACCGATTTCCCCCTCGGTTGCCTTCCTTCCCGATGCAACCCCATTTGTCGGTTTCCTTTCTCTTCACGCGCTTGCCGGTAGGCCTGCTCGTTTTTGCCCTCGCGACTGCCTTCAGTTTCGGTCAGGCGCCCGGCTCCGGTGTGATCGAGGGCCGCGTGCTCAATGACGCTCGCGGCGATTACCTCAACAACGCCCGCGTTGTCCTCGAGGGCACTTCGCAGGAAGTCTTCACCGACGCATTCGAGCAGTATCGCTTTTCCCAAGTCCCCGCGGGCGAGCAGAAGGTGCGCGTCTTTTATACGGGGTTTCCTTTGCTGGAACGGGTGGTGACCGTCAGGCCCGGCGAAACCGTCCAGCAGGATTTCAATCTGGGGGCTGGCGAGACGTCCTCCGCTGCGACTGATCGCACGGTGAAGCTCGAGCGCTTTGTCGTGGAGGCGACGAAGGAAATGTCTGGCGCGGCGATTGCGATAAACGAGCAGCGCTTCGCCGCGAACATGCTCACGGTTCTCTCGACCGATGAGTTTGGCACGATTCCGATTCGAACAGCCCGAAGTGGATAACGAAGTGCTCGGGCCGAATACGCCGACCGACGCGCAGATGCGGCAGACCTGGCATTTCGGCGCGCTGTGGACTTTTGGGCTGAGGGGCACGTTCTGATTCGCTCGTGCGCGCGAGCGCCTGCGAGTGCCCGCGTGGCAATCGCTGCTTCGATTCGTAGCTGGATAGTAGATGCGAGCGCCAGCGAGTGGACTCGGCTCGCCTTGGCCGCACGTGCTTGTTTGAATCGAATGCGATGCCAACGACGCATTCTTTGGTCCCGCGTTTCCTCGTTGCGGTTGCGGTGCTCTGTGCGCTGCGTGGCATGGCCACGCGCACGGAAGCCGCCGAAGCACTTGCCACCCCGCCGGAATGGCAGGATGAGACCCGGCTGCACGAGGGCACCGAGCCGCCGGCCGCCACGATGGCGATTTTCGCCGATGAAACCACGGCGCGCACGCTCTCGCCGGAGCGCTCGCGCTTCATGACGTCGCTCAACGGCGACTGGAAATTCCATTGGGTGCCGAAACCTGAGGAGCGCGTACCCGCTTTTTGGAGACCCGCGTTCAACGATGCCGCGTGGAAAACGATCCCCGTGCCATCGAACGTGGAGATCCAGGGCTACGGCATCCCGATTTACACGAACATCGCGTACCCGTGGAAGCCGGTGAACCCGCCGTATATTCCGGCCACGTACAATCCCGTCTCCGCGTACCGCCGCACGTTTCGGGTGCCGGCAGAATGGACGGGCCGCGAGGTGTTTCTCACCTTCGATGGCGTCAACTCGTTCTTCTACGCGTGGCTCAACGGGGAGAAGCTTGGTTTCAGCAAGGACAGCCGGACGCCCGCCACCTTCCGCCTGACGGGAAGCCTGCGTGCCGGCGACAATCTGCTGGCGGTCGAGGTTTTTCGCTGGAACGACGGCTCCTATCTCGAAGATCAGGATTTCTGGCGGTTGAGCGGAATCTTTCGAAACGTCACGCTGTGGTCCACGCCGTCTGTCCACCTCCGCGACTTCCGCGTGCAGACGTCACTCGATGCCGCGTACCGCGATGCGCAGCTGGTCGTCGATGCCGAGCTGACGAACTATGGTCAGGTCGCCGCGGACCTCACGTTTGAAGCGGCGCTGTTCGACGGGAGCGGCGCGCAAGTCTTCCGCACCGCCGCCATCCCGGCCACGGTGCCCGCCAGCGGCGCGGTGCCGGTTCATATCGGCCAGCGCATTTCGTCGCCGCAGAAGTGGTCCGCCGAGACGCCGGCCTTGTACACATTGATTCTCACCACACGGGACGCGGCGACTGGTCGGGTGCTCGAGACGATTCCGTGGCGCGTCGGATTCCGCACGGTGGAAATCAAGCACGGCCAGCTGCTCGTCAATGGCATGCCGACCCTGTTCCGCGGCGTGAATCGTCACGAATGGGATCCCGATCTCGGCCAGGTGATGACGCGCGCCCGGATGCTCGAGGACATCCGGCTGATGAAGCAGAACAACATCAACTCGGTGCGGACCTGCCATTATCCCAACGTGCCGGAATGGTACGCGCTCTGTGACGAGTACGGGCTGTACGTGATCGACGAGGCAAATGTCGAGTCGCACGGCATGGGCTACGAGGAGAAGACGTTGGCGCGTGTCCCGTCCTGGGCGCCCGCGCATCTCGATCGCACCCAGCGGATGTTCGAACGGGATAAGAATCACGCGTGCGTCATCGTGTGGTCGCTGGGCAACGAGGCTGGCTTTGGGGACAACTTCCGGGCAACGGCGCGCTGGTTGAAGGAACACGACACAACCCGGCCGGTGCAGTACGAACAGGATGAAAAAAACGAGGTCACCGACATCCGAAACCCGATGTACGCGCCACCCTCGGCGGCGATCAAGTACGCGCAGGGCGAGCGGTCGTATCCGTTCATTCAATGCGAATATTCCCACGCGATGGGGAACAGCAACGGCGACATCTGGGCCTACTGGCGTCCGATTTATGCGGGCGCGAAATATCTTCAGGGCGGACATATCTGGGACTGGGTCGACCAGGGACTGCGCACCCCCGTGCCCGCGTCACGCCGGATCGAGCGACTGGAAAACGCGCGGTCGCTGCCGCTCGATCCCAAGCTCGGCACATTTTTCGCGTACGGCGGAACGTTCGGCCCGCCGGACATCGCCTCGGACGGAAACTTCTGTGCTAACGGCCTGGTCAACGCCGACCGTGTGCCCCATCCCGGACTCGCTGAGGTCAGGAAAGTCTACCAGCCAATTCAAATGGTCGCAGGCGACCTGACCCGATTTGAAATCGAGGTTCAGAATTGGTTCGATTTCCTGCCGGCGGAAAGCTGGCTCGCCCCAGAGTGGCGACTGGTGGTCGATGGCAAGACGCTCCAACAGGGCAAACTCGACGGCCTGACGCTCGCGCCGCGTGAAAAGAAGAAAGTGGTTGTCCCGCTCAAGAGCATCCGGGCCGCGCCGAACACCGAGTACTTCCTCGAAGTCAGCTTCCGGCTGAAGCAGCCGACTTTGTGGGCGGAACGTGGATACGAAGTGGCGTGGGAGCAATTCAAGTTGCCGGTGGGTGGATCCGACCGACCGGTGGCGGAGAGCCGTCCGGGTGCCAGCCTGCGGGTCGACGACACCGCCGGCGCAATCACCGTCGCCGGCGCCTCCTTCCGGGCGACGATCGATCGGAAGAGTGGAAACTTGGTGTCTTTGCGCGCCAAGGACACCGAGCTGCTCGAAGCGCCTTTGCGTCCAGACTTCTGGCGCGCGCCGGTCGACAATGATCGTGGCAACCGGATGGCGGGCCCGCCGGACGACAAAGGGGAGGGGCTCTTACTCACCGCGTGGCGCAAGGCGGGCGAAAGTTGGACGCCGAGGACAGTGACCGTCGACCAAGCGCGTCCCGATCGCGTGGTGATCACGGCCGAAGGAGCCATTGCTGCGTTTGGCGCGCCGTATCGCGTGCAGTGGACGATTCTCAGCCGTGGCGACATTCTGGTGGAAGCCGCCCTGGAGGCTGGCGCAAAGTTTTTCGTGGAACTCCCGCGGTTCGGCATGCAGGCGACGCTGCGCGCGGGGTTCGATCAACTGACGTGGTTCGGCAAAGGGCCGCACGAGACGTATTGGGATCGGCAGGACGCGCGTGTCGGCTGGTACCACGGCAAGGTGGCTGACCAGTACACCGATTACATCAAGCCGCAGGAGACGGGAAACAAGGAGGGCGTCCGCTGGCTGGCGCTCACCGACACCCGCGGCCGTGGATTGCTCGCGATTGGCCGGCCGCTGCTGAGCGTCAACGCGCTCCATTACACGACCGACGACCTGTTCTGCCAGACGCACACGGAGAACTATTATCGTTATATGATGCCGGACAGGAAAACGATCACGCTCAACCTCGACTGGCACCAGCGTGGACTTGGCGGCGACAATTCATGGGGTGAGTTGCCGCATGCCCCGTTCCGAATGACGCAATCCGCTTTTCGTTACAGCTACCGATTGCACGTGCTGACGGGAGGCGAGGATTTTGCGACGGTGGCAAAGCAGTCGCCCGAGTGAGCAACGTTTTCTGACGCGCCGCCTCAGAAGCTGACGGTGTTGGTAAGAATGAACTGCCGCGGGTTCTGATAACGGTACGTCATTGGCGCGAGCGACGCGGGGTTCGTGTTGTTGACGATCAGTTCATCCTGATCGAGGACGTTGTTCACGTTTAGTTGCACGCTCCACTTCAGCTTGCGCGGGCGAAGCGCGAATTGATACCCGAGCTGAAAATCGTACACGTTCTGATCCTTGGCGCTGACGGTCGCGACGCGCTCGACCATGCGGCCATTCCACTCATCGGTGTAGTTGCTGCCCGGAATAAAACTATAGTCGGACCGCGCGCCCGCCACCCGCCCCTGGCGGATGCGGGTGCCGGCGCCAACCGTGAGTCCTTTCAGCCGACCGGTCCGAAAATCATAGCGGGTGCGCAGATTGAGATTGTGCAACGGATCGCCGACGAAGCGCCGGCCCTCGAACACGTGCGGGTTGTTGAAGAACAACTGCTCCGCGTCGGCGATCGCCTCGTTGATGCTGTCGGTGTTGACGGTGAAATCCCCGGTGCTGGCGATCTCCGCGGCGGTCCGCCAATTCACGGAACTGGGGGCCATCTGCGGTCGCGGCTGGTTGAGGTTTTGCGTGAGCGAAAGGTCCCGGTACTTCAGCCAGTACGCTTTGTGATAATCGATATAGGCGCGGTATTCGCGGGCAATGTTGGCGCGCTTCGTGTCGTTCTTGGAATAATTCGCGGAGACCGACCAACCGGGCAGCAACTGCCCGACGAGTTCCACCTCGAGCCCGCGGCTCTCCGAGTTTTGCGTGTAGCCCTGCACCTGCCCGATGACTTCCGCCTGCCGCAGGGCGAAGGCCGTTTCCTCCGCATTCAACGCGGTCGAGGTGCCCAGCGCCGTCCAGATGTTGACGAGGTTCGTCTTGTTGAATCCGGAGAACCCGAATTCGTTTTCCGAAATCGTGTGAAACTTCGTCGCGGTGAGGAAGACGCGGTTCTGGAGCAGGCTCAGCTTCAGTCCGTAATCGGTGGTGCGGCCGGAAGGTGACCGTTCCAGATCGGCCAGCGTGGTCTGCCGCGGATCCGCGGGGGTGATATAACTGGTGCCGGGGGTGCTGACACTGCTCGACGCGTTGAAAAAAGCCGACAGCCAGGAGGTGACATGCAACACGCCGCCCGACGTCCGTGTTTGTCCGGTGAATACAGACCCGGTGGCCGTCCGTGGATCGACCGGCGTCCAGACACCCGTGTTCGGCGCGAGGGCCTCGCCGGCGGGACCGCGGATGGGCACGCCGACCCAGTTCTTCAACCGGTCCTTGCGATAACCCAGCGTCGCCACGAGGCGATTCTTCAGGAGGAAAAGTTGAGCGACTCCCATGTATGCGCGGGTGTCGCGATCGACGTACGAAATATTGCCCTGCTGCCGGTTGAACTCCCGCATGTAGATATTACTGACGACGCCGGTGCGCGGGTCCTGATATTTGGTCGCGCCGGACAAATCATAAGGCCCGGGAATTCGAAAATTCGGGTCGTTCAGCGCACTGAGATCGTCGATGTAGAAACGATGGTACGCGAGGTTCGCACTGTTCTCCGGGATGGGATTGAAAGCCCCGCCGCTGGTGAGTTCAGGTCCTTTCAGCCAGTATTGCTGGAAATAGTCGCTGCGCGTCTTGGTCCTCGCCATTTCGCCGAGCCCGGCCAGGCGCATGGTCGCGAGCTCACGCACTTTCTTTTCATACGACGCCGTCAGCCGCCCCTGGCTCGCCTGGGTGCTGGACGGACGGTGGTTGGGGGCCACGTCAAAATAATATAGGTTCGCCGTCGGCTTCAGCTGACCATTGGGCAGGTAGCGGTTGGTGTCCGCCGCAATCCCGTACTGATTCCACGTCTGCAAATTGTAGGTGTCGCTCTCCATCGTCTGGCGGTTGAGTCCGAGCTCCAGATTAAGATCCCGGGTGAGTTCACGTTGGAGAAAAACGGAGGCGTTGCTGATGCGGGAGGATCCACGCACCCAATTTGCCTCCATCGTGGCCTTGGGATTGCGCCGGCCCATCTCAAAGTCGTTGGCGAGGAGCGCGCCCGACGGCGCCTCCGAGAACGTCATCTGGCGATAGTTCTGCGCGAATGGAAAACGGTCACTGACGACAACCCAATCACCGCTCGAGCGCTCCTGCACGCCGAGGATATTCGTCGCACCCGTGTCGCGAATCGGCGTGCCCGGGGTGCCGATCGCGCCCGTGCCAGGCGTCCCGGGAGCATGGTTCGCGGCGAAATTATTAAAGATCGGCTGGCCGTTCTCGTCCCAGGTTGATTTCAAGTCGTTCGCGAAAAACGGACGCGGAACGAAGCGCTTGATGTTCCCGCGCTCGAACTCGACCTTGAGCGTGGTCGCGCGATTGAGTTGAAGTTTTCCCGCGAGAAAGATCCGGTCCTGGTCATTGTGGCCGGTCGCCCGCCAGGACTCTTCGCGTCCGCGCAGGAGCACGGCCCGCAGGGCCAGAAGGTCTTTGCGCACGACGACATTGGCATCGGCGGTCCAGCGCTGCCCGCCCCACGAATCCGTCCGGTTCGACACGCTGAACGCCGTGCGGTTGGTCATCGCCTGTTTGCTCGAGATGTTGATGTTGCCGGCCGGTGAGCCGAAGCCGTACAGAATCGAGTTTGGCCCCCGCGACACCTCGAGGCGATCGGTCATGTAGAGATCGACTTCACCGGGTGCGCGGAAAAAATTGATGCTGCGGCCGCCGCCGGGAAGGCCGCGGACGCGAATTGAACGGACGGTATCATTGTAGCCATCGGCCACCGGTCCGGCGGAGCGGGCATCATCCGTGTCCATCTTGGTGCCGACGCCGTACTCGATCGCGTCCTCGATGCTGGTGGCCGCAATATCGCGGAGAAAGTCCGACGTCATCGGACTGATCGCCGCCGCGACATCGCGAAGATTGGTGCGGAGGCGGGAACCGGAAAGGGTGTCCTGTCCAACGTATCCGGTGTCCTGTGTCGCGCTGACTTCGAAGGGCGAAAGGGCGAGCACCGGCTCCGCAGGGGTGACGGAGCCGGGTGGCGCCGCCTGGGCGCGCAGAGCCGCGGGCAGGAGAATGGATGCAGAGAGGAGGAACGGAAGTGTTTTCATAGCCAATCAAGCCAAGTCCCGAGTGCAGACCGACCCACACTCTACATCGCAGCAGACGGGCAGATGGTGGCTAAAGCGATTTAGCGGCAAGCGCCGATCCTTCACCGGCGGTCGCGGCCGCCGCCCTCGTGGCGCTTGGCCGGATCGGAAATGCGGACGCGGCGCGCATGGTTCGGCCCGCCCTCGCTGCCGCTCGAACCGATGAGCAACGCGCCGCCGCGGCCGAGGCCTCCCTGCTCCTCGCCGATCAAAATCTCGCGCAAGGTCAGCGGGACGCCGCCATCGCGTTGTATGACGCCGTGCGCCAGGCGAAAGTGCCTGGCCAGCTTCGCGTGACGGCGACTCACGGCGCCATTGTTGCGCGCGGCGAGGCCGGGCTCCCGCTGCTGATTGAGCAGCTGCATTCCGCGGATGTCGCGTTGCGGGATGTAGGTTTGCGCTCTCTGCGCGAACTGCGCGGACCCGCGGTCGCCAACGCGATGGTGAACGAATTGCCCAATGCAAAACCCGTGCTGCAAGCCCTGCTCATCACGGCATTGGTGGAGCGCGGTGATGGCGTCGCGCTGCCCGCCATCGAAGCGCGAGCCGCGGCGGACAACGAAGACGTCCGGATCGCCGCGCTCAAGGCGCTGGGCCGCGTCGGCGGTCCTTCCAGCCTGCCCATTCTCCTGCGCGCGGCAATACGCCCGGCGGCCGGCGCCGAGGTGAGTGCCGCGCTGTCCAGCCTGACCCGCATCAACGTACCGGATACAGACACGGCGATCCTGCACGCCCTCCGTGGGGCGGAACCCGCCGTGCGCGTGCGGTTGGTTGGGCTGCTCGGCGAGCGCAATGCGGAAAGTTCTGCCGGCGAACTGATGAAACTCGCGAAAGATGCCAACGAGGAAGTTCGGCACGCGGCGCTCCGCGCGCTCGGGTTGGTGGCGCGGCCGGCCGATCTCCCGCAACTCATCCAGGTGGCACTTTCGGTCACCGGTGAGGACGCGAAGACGCTCGCCGACCGGGCGATCGTGACGACCTCGATGAAGATTCTCGAGCCGGAGCGGCGGGCCGACGCGGTGCTCGCGGTTTTTCGCCAGGCGGATCCGAATACGAAGGTCGCCCTGCTGCGGCCGCTCGGGGCGGTGGTCCGCAACATGGGCGGCGGCTTTGATGCCTTTGTGGCCGTCCGCGGCGCCCTCACATCCGACGTGGCCCCGCTGCGCGCGGCGGCGCTGCAGTGCCTCGCTGACTGGCCGGACGCCACCCCGGCGACGACGCTGCTCGACGTGGTGCGCCGAAACGCGGAGCCGGCGCAACGCGAACTCGCCTTCCGTGGCGCGATGCGGATGGCCACCAACGTGGCGGCGGGCCGTGACCGTTCACCGCTGAACGCGGTGGCGTTTTTCACCGAGGCCAATGCACTGGTCCACAGCCCGGAGGAGAAGATGATGATCGTTTCCGGGCTCGGTAGCGTGAAGCACGTCGATGCGTTCCTGATGCTTCAGCCCTACCTCGACGACCCGGCCGTGAAGACGGAAGCGGCGCTGGCGGTGGTGCAAATCGCGCCGGCTCTCGTCAACTCCGCGCAGGGCAAAGCCGTGAAAGCGGCGCTGGCCAGGATCGCGGCCAGTGAGAGGGACGAGGACACGCGAAAGAAGGCGGTCCGCGCCACGAAGGGCGGCCCCGCTCAGCCCGGCAAACAGAAAGGGGGCGGCGGCGCGGCCGTCGCCGCGGGCAATCGCCCGGCTCCCACCCTTCCGCCGGGCACGCTGTTCAACGGCCGCGATCTCTCCGGCTGGGCGGGCGATCCCGCGGTGTGGCGCGTGCAGGACGGCGTCATCGTCGGCGGTTCACTCGAGGGAAATCCACGTAATGAGTTTCTGGCGACAAAGGGCAGCCATCGCAACTTCGTGCTGCGGCTCGAATACAAACTGGTGGGCACGGAAGGCTTCGTGAACGGCGGTGTGCAGTTTCGCAGCGTGCGGGTGAAGCAGCCGCCGAACGAGATGAGTGGCTATCAGGCCGACATCGGCGCGGGACACTCGGGGAAGTTGTACGACGAGTCGCGCCGCAAGAAATTCCTCGCTGAACCACCCGCCGGACAGATTCAACGGCTGGAAAAAGCCGGCGAGTGGAACCGCTACGAAATCACGTGTCGCGGACCGCACATCGAACTCGCGCTGAATGGCGAGACGACGGTGAGGTACGACGAGGCCGACGCCACGGTGCAGCCGGAGGGATTGGTGGCACTGCAGATCCACGGAAAATGCAAAGCGGAGATCCTGTTTCGGAATGTCATGATCGAAGCACTGCCGTAGGTGATCCCAGCGGCGAGAATGTACGTTGAGTGGCTGTGAGCGCCAGCGAGTGGACTTCAGGAGCGAAATCCCAAATTCATCCACTCGCTGGCGCTCGCAGCCGCACATATGGCTGGATGAACTCTTCGCGAGCTTCGCGCCTTCGCGTGAGATGATTGGATGATTCGTCGGTTTGCCGCTCCCTCCGGACGCGAGATCGCGGAACCTGCGACTCCACATGGACAAGCTCCACTCGCTGGCGCTCGCAGCCACTCATCCACTTGGTGGCGGTCGCAGCCACCGACAACACCTAGGCGCATATTTCACACTTCAATCAACCGATCTCTTGGGTCACAGAGTTCACAGAGCTCAGACACAGAGTTCACAGAGAGGAAAGTTTCCTTGGCAAAGCCGGATCAATTGCGTGCATGGCATCGAACACCTTGTGGCCTCCTGCCGTCTCCGTGTCTGAGCTCTGTGTCCTCTGTGACCATGCCTTGGATTGGTTTGAATGTGAAAAATTCAACCTAGGCGCAATCAGGCCGGGCCAAACGATGTGAATGCCCGCATCGTGGGCTCGCGCGCGACACCGGCTGTGTTTCTATCCGCTTATGCCATTCGCGCGCAGCCTGCTCCTGGTGCCGTTTTTCATCCCGGGTATTCTCTTGTCGGCCGGCGCTCCGCCGCCGCAGGCCACCGGACTTCAGCTGTGGTATGACAAGCCAGCCGAACGCTGGAGCGACGCGCTACCCCTCGGAAATGGCCGGATGGGCGCCATGGTCTTCGGCGGCGTCGAACGCGAACATCTCCAGCTGAACGAAGACACGCTCTACTCCGGTGAGCCGCCGGCTGATCTTCGCCGAATCGATATCCGGAAGGATTTCGACCACGTGACGGGACTGTTGCGGGACCGCAAACATGCCGAAGCGGACGCGTACATCACGAAACACTGGCTCGGGCGAAACCAGCAGTGTTACCAGCCGCTCGGAGACTTGTACCTGGATTTTACCGGCAGCGGCCCCGCGACGAACTTCCGTCGCTGGCTCGATCTCGCGAATGCCACCGCCGGCGTCAGCTACGAGCGTAATGGTGTTTCCTATACGCGCGAGATCCTCGCCAGCCATCCGGACCAGGTCATCGCGATCCGGCTGAAGACGAGCCAGCCGGGCGCGCTCGCGTTCCACGTCTCGTTCACCTCGCCGCATCCCACCGCCAAGGCAACCGCGGCCGGCGGTGAACTCGTTTTGCGTGGTCAGCTGCCCGGTTTTGTCGGCCGGCGCCCGCTCGAGACGATCGAGCAGCAGGGCGAGCAGGATCGTTATCCCGAATTATATGATGCCGCCGGCCAGCGCCGGCCCAACGTGAAACCCTCCGGCGGGCGCGGCAGCGGCACGGTCCTTTACGGCGCCGATATCGAGAACAAGGGGATGTTTTTCGAGTCGCGTCTCGCGGTGCAGACGGATGGCAAGGTCACTGCGGCCGGCGATTCGCTCGCGATCACGGGCGCGACCGAAGCCGTTCTGCTCGTCAGCGCGGGCAGCAGTTTCAATGGATTCGACCAAAGCCCGTCGCGCGCGGGCGTCGACCCGGCGATTCGCACGAAGCGTGATGTCCAGGCGGCCGCCCGGCACACGTTCACTGTCCTGCGTCAGCGGCATGAGAGCGATTACCGCGCGCTCTTCGACCGCGTGAAGCTGACGATCGCGAGCGACCCACAAAAGGAAAACCGGCCGACCGATCAGCGAATTGCCGCGTTCCGCGACACAGGGGATCCCGCGCTGGCGGCACTTTGTTTCCAGTACGGACGCTACCTCATGATCTCCGGCTCGCGGGCCGGCACGCAGCCCTTGAACCTCCAGGGCATCTGGAACGATCAGGTCATCCCGCCGTGGGCCTCCGGCTACACGATCAACATCAACACGGAGATGAACTACTGGCCGGCCGAGGTGACGCATCTGCCGGAGTTGCACGAGCCGCTTTTCCAGCTGCTGCGCGAAGTGTCGCAAACCGGCCGAATCGCGGCCCGCAACATGTACGGCAACCGCGGCTGGGTGGCGCATCACAACACCACGATCTGGCGTGACGCATTTCCGGTCGATGGCAATGCGCGCGCCGCATTCTGGAACATGGCCGGCGGCTGGTTCAGCAGCCATCTGTGGGAACACTATCTCTTCACCGGCGACCGGAAATTTCTGGCGAACGACGCCTACCCGATCATGAAGGGCGCGGCGGAGTTTTATGCTGACTGGCTGCGCGAGGCGGGCCCCGGTGGGACTGCTCCCGGCAGCGCAAAGGAACTCGTCACGCCGGTCAGCACTTCGCCCGAAAACGCTTTCAAGTCACCCGAGGGCAAGCCGGCCGCCACGGGCGCCGGCTGCACGATGGACCTCGCGATCATCCGCGAGTTGTTCACGCGCACGATCGAGGCGGCCGAACTGCTGCAGCGCGACGCCGCGCTCGCCACCGAACTTCGCGCCAAGCTCGCGCGGCTCGCGCCTTACCGGATTGGTGCGCGTGGCCAGTTGCAGGAATGGCGGGAGGACCACCCCGATCAGGATCCGAAGCACCGGCATCTGTCCCATCTCTACGCGTTGCATCCCGGCAATCAGATCAACCCGGACACGACCCCGGAGCTGTATCGGGCCGCGGCGCGGACGCTGGAGATTCGCGGCGACGAGGCCACGGGATGGTCGATGGGCTGGAAGATCAACTTCTGGGCGCGGATGCTCGACGGCGATCATGCCTACGCGATCATCCGCAATCTCTTCCGGCTCGTAGGCACCAGCGAGGTGAACATGCGCGGCGGCGGCCTGTATCCAAACTTATTTGACGCGCACCCGCCGTTCCAGATCGACGGCAACTTCGGCTACACGGCCGGAGTCGCCGAGATGCTGGTGCAGAGCCATGCGGGCGTGCTGCAACTGCTGCCCGCGCTGCCCGCGGTCTGGCCCACCGGTCAGGTGACGGGGTTGAAGGCGCGGGGCGGCTTCGTCGTCGATATCGAGTGGGCCGGCGGAAAACTGACGCGCGCCAACATCCGTGCGCCCTTGGGCGGCAATCTCCGTTTGCGCACGAGTGGGCCGGTGGCGATTGAGACGACCGCGGGAAGCGGTGGCGCCGCAATCGCCAAGCCCGCCCGCGGCACGAATCCAAATCCTTTCTATCGATTCGTTGATGCGGGAAACCCGATCGTCACGAAACCGGAGGCGCTGCCGGAGATGAAGGTGCGGCCGAGTCACACGGTCGATTTCGCCACCGCGGCCGGTGGCACGTACATCGTGCGCCCGGTGGCAGGGCAGTAGATCCGAGTAGCGCCGCGTCTCTGACCGGAGGCTTGGTTCGAAATAACCAATAACCGGCAACGAATAACCTATAACGAAGATCCCCCAAGGATCCCGCTTCGCGTGAGCTCTGTCGTAGTGGATCCACTCGCTGGCGCCCGCAGCCACATAAGCGCGCACCGTGGGTTGGCCTGGGCGGGGCGCCCAGTAGGATCCGGAACATGGGCGTCCTGCCATACCTTTATACCCATCGCCAGCCACGGGCGGGACGCCCGTGGGACGAAGAACATGGGCGGGACGCCCATGCCACGCCGGACACGATCTGCACATGGAATTGAAGCCAAACCCTGACATCTTGCGCTGGTTCGAGTTGGCATGCGCGTCCGGCGCGTGGGATTGACGTGGCACGGGCGTCCCGTCTGTGAGTTTGAAGTGGCATGGGCGTCCCGCCCGTGTTTGTCGTAGGTCTACCAGTGGCGTCCCGCCCATCGACAGTGCGACTTGTGTATAAAGGCATGGCGGGACGCCCCTGCCACTCATACCCTGCTCGCTCCTTGCGGGGCGGACGTTCGGGCGGCAGCGTCACACGCGTGACGACCCCTTTTCTCACTGAACGCCGGGCGCGGTTCGCCACCGGTTTGCCGGCGGACGACACGCTGCTGCTCGTGGCTGCCGGCCATCCCGTGCCGCGGCCGGAAAACAGCGACCAGACGTATCCGTTTCTCGCACACACGGAATACGTCTATCTGGCCGGACGGGACTGCGCCGGCGGTGTTGTCGCGTTCGATCCCCGGAATGGCCCGCGGAGAGGCTGGAGAGACTTCGTGCCGGACGTGACCGAATCCGAACGGGTGTGGGAAGGGCGGCGGCCATGGCCCGGTGAGTCGCTGGCGGAACTTCCTGGCTGGCTCGAGGCACGCCGCGACCGGCCGCTCGCCTGGCTCGGTTCCCCGCCGCAGAGCGGGGCCGTCGAGGGGGCGTTGACGGCGCCGGTTCGAGAGATCCTCACGGCGACGCGCCGGGTTAAGGACGAAACCGAGATTGCCTTGGTGCGGCGGGCAGTCGACGCCACCGCGGCGGGCTTCGCCCGATTGCGCGCGCTTCTGCGCCCCGGCGTAAGCGAGCGATCCCTCCAGATTGAACTCGAGGCGGAATTCTTCCGTCACGGAGCAACGCGCACCGGTTACGGCAGCATCGTTGGCTCCGGTCCCAACTCCGCGATCCTCCATTTCGAACCGTCCGGCCGAGGGGCGCAGGCGGGCGAATTTGTACTGGTGGATGCGGGCGCGGAAATCGACCGCTACACGGCGGACGTGACGCGCACGTACATCGCCGGCCAGCCGAGTTCGTTCCAAGGGGATTTGTACGCTGTCGTGCTGCGCGCCCAGGAACGGGCGGTCGCCCGTTGTCTCCCCGGGGCGGAATGGAAGGAGGTCCATCTCGCGACCGCCGTTGATCTCGTGAGCGGGTTGGTGGAGTTGGGCGTGATGCGCGGCAACGCGGAGGCGTTGATCGAGCGCGAGGCGCACACGCTCTTCTTTCCCCATGGTCTGGGCCACATGTTTGGACTTGGGGTCAGGGATGCCAGCGGGCTGGCGCCAGGGCGTCAAAAAGATCCGCGGCCGGCGCTTCGCACTCTGCGCATGGATCTTCCGCTCGCCACGGGTTATCTCGTGACGGTCGAGCCGGGGCTTTATTTCATTCCGCCACTGCTCGACGATCCCGAACGCCGCAAGCGTTTCCACGACTGTGTCAACTGGTCTTTGGTGGACCAGCACCGGTCAATTGGCGGAGTGCGGATTGAGGACAATGTGCTGGTGACGGATGGCGCGCCCGAGGTGCTGACGCGGATGATTCCGAAGGATCTGGAGTCCTGCACCGTCACGACTCGGGCGTAGTGCGGCATGAGTGGATGGGGAAGACGCATAAGACTGGGAAGACATGGAAGACTGGAAAGACTGGGAAGATTCGATTCGTGTAATAACTGCTGCGCCAGCGAGTGGATCGGGTCTTCTCCGTCTTCCCCGTCTTCCAAGTCTTCCAAGTCTTCCAAGTCTTCCAAGTCTTCCCCGTCTTCCCCGTCTTCCCCGTCTTCCCCCATCCACTCGCTGGCGCTCGCAGCCAGGGCCCTCCAACATTCCGTGGACAACCCCGGGGTTGTTGCTCTCTTTTTGCCCGAATGTCATCGACCGAACGCAGACTCACTTCGCCCCTCAGCCTGCTGATCGACGCCGTGCTGGTGATCGCATTTTTCGTGTTCATCTACACCATCGTCTCCTCGCATGTGCCGTCGCGGGACCCTCGAATGGTCCTGCTTTGGGGGGGGCTTTGTTCGGCCTGCATGACGGGAGTATTCTGGTTGTGCATTCAGATGTTCAGAGTGGTCCTTCGCGCGCATCGCGAAGACAACCGGCGTTGAGTTCGCGCACAGCGCCGACGGGGAGCTTTCCGGCATTTCGGTGCGCGGGAAGGAGTTTTTTGAAGGTAACGAAACGGTCCGCAACACGGAGTTGCCTCCGGGCATTCTTCGGCTACATTGCGCCGTGTTTCCTATGAAACCCGATCCCACATCGGAATCGCAACCCGCCGGCCCGGCGCATGTGTCGTATATTGGTTCAGTTGCGTTGCTGGCGGTCGCACTGCTGTCCGGCTGTGCGACGTCGACCGAGGTGAAGGTGGATTCCCTCGCGAAGCCGAACGCGGAAAATGCGATTTCCTTCGAG
>JBBRCR010000168.1:0-15569 GCA_038204695.1 Opitutales bacterium
ATTGGACTCCGGCCCGAGACCACGCGGAAACTGGGACGCGCCGAGCAGTGGCATGTCCGCTGGGTCAAGCAGCTGCCGCCAGACGTGTCGGAGAAAAACGCGTTTCACATCGCGCTCGATTTGTCGTTTGCCGACGGAAAACTTTCGGGGATCTCGATTCCGGAGTCGTACTTTGCCCTGCTACCGAAGGATTTTTTGATCGGCGTAATCAAGAGTCTCGGCGGCGCCAACGTGGATAAATCGTCCCGCAAAGTGGAGGCGGCCGTGGGCGTGGAGGAAGTCCGGCTCGCGCGGCCGAACCTGCCGACGGTGGACAAGATTCTCGGCATCCCGACGGAAGAGCGGGAGGAGGGTGCGCACACGCTGCAGCGATACCGTTACGTGCCCGCGACCAACGAATCGCGCGCGGCGGTTTTCGAAATGCTCCTGCGCTATGACACCAAGTCGGGCGAATTGCTGCACTGGCAGGGCAAAACGCCGATGGGCAACATCGCTTTTGACTTCACCGGCAAGTCGGGCCGGCGGTAAAAGCGCCGGCGAGCGCACGCGTTTAGACCGCAAGATCTGAAGCGACCGCCCATCCCGGGCCCCACTCGAAAACTCAAACTGTCCCCATGCCCCTGGCCGATTTCGAGGTTCGCGATGCCACCGAAGCCGATCTCCCGGCGGTCGTGGCAATCTACAACGCCACCGTTCCGGGCCGTATGGTGACGGCTGATACGGAACCCGTCACCGTGGAAAGCCGGCGGCCGTGGTTCCAGACGCACGATCCGCGAACGCGACCGCTCTGGGTCGTGGTCGATCACGGGCGCGTGTGCGCGTGGCTCAGCTTCAAATCGTTCTACGGGCGGCCGGCCTACCAGCCGACCGCGGAGGTGAGTATTTACGTGGCGGAGAGCCATCGCCGCCGCGGGCTGGGCGGCGGATTGCTGGACCGTGCCATCGCTCACGCGCCGCGTGGCGACATCCGCACGCTGCTGGGGTTCATATTTGGCCACAACCGGCCCAGCCTGGAACTGTTCGAACGCCGTGGATTCGAGCGTTGGGGACAGTTTCCGCGCGTGGCTGTACTCGACGGAATCGAACGCGATCTGGTGATCGTCGGCCGCCGGGTGGCCCCGTAGTGGCGGGCGCCTGCGGCTTATTCGCTGACGCTCACCGGCTGGTCAGGGCACCGGCTGAACGCGCGGCGATTCTTTCTGCTGCCGAATCAACGCGAGATTCTGCCGTGCCTCGGCCGCGTTCGGCTCCAGCCGCAGCGCCGCCTCGTAATGCGCGATCGCGCCGTCGAGGTCGCCGCTCTGATACAACACGCCCGCGAGATTCGTGTGCGCATCCGCATAATCGGGCTTCAGGCGCAGGGCCTCGCGCAGTTGCACCGCGGCCTCTTGCATCCGGCCCGTCACGATCAGCGCATATCCGTAGTCGTAACGATACCCGGCGTTGGCCGGCGTCAGTTGCGTGGCCCGCGCTTGCAGTTCGAGCGCTTCGGGCACGCGCTTCGTCCGGATGAAAATCTTGCCGAGATTGTTGTACGCCTCCGCGTAGGCCGGCTGCTCGGCAATCGCCCGGCGGAGTTCCGTCACCGCATCGTCGATCCGGCCAGAGCGAAAGAGTGCATGCCCCAGATTGTTTCGGGCCTCGCCGAGCGTTGGATTCACGCGCAACGCCTCTCGGAACTGCGCGATGGCCTCGTCGGTCCGGCCGAGACGCAGGAGGGCGCTGCCGAGATTCGAGCGGGCCGCCGCGAATTTCGAATCGATTTGGAGAGCGGCTTCCAGCAGCGGAATGGCCTCCGCCACGCGGCCCTGATCCAGCCATAGCCGGGCGAGGTTGTTGCGCGGCGAGGCGAACTGCGCGTCGCCGTCAATCGCGGCTTGAAAATGCGCCGCCGCGTCTTCCACGCGTCCGCGGGCCTGCCGCACCCGGCCGAGTCCATCGTGGGCCACCCATGCCTTGGGATTATGCCGCAGCGTGTACGTCCACATCGACTCTTCGTCGCGAAACCGTCCGGCATGCTGACGGCTCGCGACGATCAGGAAGGCAACCAGCGCGACCGTGACCGCCGCCACGCCGGTGCGCGAACGCCATGCGCGACGCAACCAGTCGATCCCCCCGACCGTAAGACCAATCAACCCGAGGATCGGCAGGTAAACGAAATGATCCGCGACCCACGAGTATCGCACGTAGGACATCGGCACGAGTCCGAGCACCGGGGCGACCAGCACCGCGAAGGCACCCGCGCCAAACAGCACGTGCCGCCCCCACCCCGCCCGCCGGTGCCAGCACCAGAACGCGACGCCCGCCAATATGACCCACGGCAGAAAATCGAGCACCCGCAACGGCTCGAAAGTCCATGGCCGGTAAATCGGCACGAGATTCAGCGGCAGGAAAAACTTTCCCGCGTAAAACCACAGCGCCAGTCCCGCCACCGCGAGACGCGATCCGATTCCCCCGACGGGCAGCGCCGTATCCGCAATCGCCCGGGCGTGCTGGAAATGAATGGTCACCAGGCCCAGGATCACCGCGATCAGGAAAAAGGGCGCGGTGGCGATCACGTTGGCCAGAGTGATTCGGCGGCCACTCCAAAAATGATAGAGCAGGAGGACAACCGGCAGCATGACGCCGGATGTCTTGCAGAGCAGCGAGGCAAGAAACCAGACCAACGCGGTCATGGAGCGCGCGCGGCGACCGGTCTGCGCGAAGTCGACGTAAGCGCACGCCGCCAGCAGCAGCGGCGGCAGCGACACCGTGTTTTTCAACTCGGCAATCCAGGCCACCGATTCAACCGCGAGCGGATGGACCACAAACAGCAATCCGCCAAGCCATGCCGCGCCCAAACCGAGTTTGGCCAGGAGTCGCCACACCAGCAATCCACTGAGCACGTGCAGCGCCACATTCAGGAGATGATACCCGACAACCTGGTCTTTCCAGAGTCGCCACGCGAACCACTGCACGGTCGTCTTCAGTGGAAAATAATCCATGTGCGACGGCGCCAGCCAGATGGCGGCCAGCCCGCCCTCGCCCGTGACTTCCGGATTCTGGGTGATCTCAGCGGCATCGTCCCACAGCCAGTCTCCCCGCAGCACCGGCCCGTAAATCAGGAGCGCCGCGAGCAACAACCCGGCTCCGCCCACCACGAGCCGCCCAGTTGGTCCCAGCGGCGTGGATACGTGGCCGTTGCGGACATGCGTGGAGGCGGCCATGTTCATTGCGCGCTAGCCCGCCGCCGCCGGGCGCGAGCGGCGGCGTAATCCCATCACCATGCCCAGCCATGCGAGAGCGGACACAACAGAGACCACAATTCCCATGGTGAGCGTGCGGGGCCGGTATTCCAGCCGCAGTCTATGATGGCCTGCGGTCAACGGCACCGCGCGAAGGATGTAATTCGCCGGCAACACGTCGTAAGTTTGCTGGACGGATCCCGGCAGCGCCTTTGCCGTCCAGCCTTTCGCATAGAGATCCGTGATGAGCAAAATCATCGGCGCGGTCGCGTTCGCCTCCAGCGTCAATGAATCGCCATCCGAGGCAATCACGGCCACCGTCCCGGTGGCACCGGCCGCCGCCGGCCGCGGTGAGGGTTCCTGCTCGAGCAGGACGGTGCGGCGGGGATCGAACGTGGCGCCCGCCATCGCGGAAAACAGCGCATCGCGGCTCGCGATCACGCGGTAGTCGGAAACGAGCAGCGCACGCGGCAGCGGATCCGGCACATCGACAACGCGCGCGCCCGTGTCGGCCGGGATAAAGGCAAAGCGGCAGCGGAGCATGGCATACGTGCGGGGAACCGCCGTGAACTGGAGATTCTGCGTCGCGAGATTCGGATCACCGCCCTGCGAGAAGGTCATGAATTCGGCGTAACGCTTCAACACGCCGGGATCATTGCCCCACAAACCGGGCGCACCCAGCAGGAAACCGCTGTTCGGCCGCACCAGGTTCAAGACGCGGAAGTCGCCCGGCTGGCTCGCCACATAGTCGCGCAATTCCGCGGGCATGGCCGTGGAGATCGCTGTCATTGCCACCTGCGGCCAGACAAACTGCACCATTTCCAGCGGCAAAATTCCCACCGCGACCCAACGCCATCCGGAACGAATCGGCACCAGCAGCAGGCAGCCTCCAAACGCGAGACTCAGCGCCATGCCGCGCGCAATCGATGCCGCGGCATGCCGCTCTGCGCCGTCGGGCAACACCGGCAGCGTCCCGAGGAACTCCTCCGGCGCCCGCGCGAGAACCCACGCAAAAATGCCGCGCACGAGACCCGGCTGGAGCGACAACACGAGCGCGCCGGCGCCGAGGACGAGCCCGATGCCCAAACAGATGAAGCCCACCCGCCGAATATTCCAGCGCCCCCGCACCAACCCATCGAGTCCGGCGGCCGCGGCCATCGACAGAAAGAGCACCGCTGGAAAAGTGAATTTCGACATGCCACGGAACTGTCCGATCCCCGGCACGTAGTCGTAGAGCACGCGATAGATGGGCAGATGCCGCCCGAGCGCCAGCGCGAGGAGGATCGCGCCGACCAACCAGTCCGCCCGCACACGGCGCTTGTATTCGCAATCCCAACACGCGACACCCGCACAGAAGAGCGCCAGGCAGCCGCAATAGACCGACATCTCCCACCAGTAACAACGGCCCCAATACAGAGGCGCGCCGGTATCGGTGTGGCCAAAGAAACCGGGGGCAATCGCCGTGAACAGATTTTCCGGCGGCAACGCGAACGTCCCGGCGAGCCGGAAATCAAGTTTGCCCTGCCGCACGCCCTCTTCCGCCGCCTCCAGCCCCGGCAGAACCTGGGCCGCCGCGAGCAGCGCCGCCAGCCCGCACGCCAGGGCGACACCCAGCAGTGCGCGGTGTCGCGTGGCGGGCTCGAATGCCATCGCCACCAGAGCGGCGACGCCCGCCGCCACCCCGAAAAAGTAGACGTACTGGATCTGTCCCGCGAGAATCTGCATCGCAATGGCCGCACCCGCCAGCAGGAGGCCCGCCGGTTTCCGTTCGCGCCACCATGATTCGAGTCCGGCGAAAGCCCACGGCACCCACGCCATCGTATTCAGGTTCGAAAGATGCCCGGCATAGACGTGCGGAAACACGACTCCGCTGAGCGCCATACTGAAACCCGCCATGGCGGCCGCCACCGGATGAAAACCGCGCTGGCGCGCCCAAAAGCCCACGCCCGCGCCCAGCAGCGCCAGATGGGCAAGCACCGAAAAATTCAGGGCGCGCTCCAGCGGGAGAATGAGAAAAACCGAATTGAGCGGATACAGGAGCGCCGATTGAAAACCGCCGAGAAAGGGCTGACCCGCGTAGACGAACGGATGCCAGAGCGGGAAATTGCCGGCGCGCAGGCTTTCGGCCGCAAACGCCCGCCATGCGACAAACTGGCCAATCAAATCGGTGTGCGGCGCACCGAGGCTTTTCCCCTCCGGCAGCACGAACGTGAGGACCAGCACCGCTCCCAGCAGCGAGGCGAAAACCCAGCCCCAGCCACCGATCCGTTTGCGGCGATGGGATGAGTCAGCGCCAGCGTGCGGGGACTCTGCGTGGCCGGCACCTGCGGCCGTTGAGAAACGCCGCGGTGCAATCATGGCGTTCCCCCCGCCGCTTCGATTTGCTGCAGCCGCGTGCGGGCTTCCGCGAGTTCAGGCCGCAGGCGCAGTGCCGTGCGAAACGCCTCCGCCGCGGCCGGCGCGCGCTGTTGCAGCAGATGAATCTCGCCGAGGTGAAAATATGCTTCGGCGTGATTCGGCCTAAGTTGGACGGTGCGCTCGAATTCCCCTTGCGCATCGGCCAACCGGCCAAGATGCACGAGCGCGATCCCGAGGTTGTAGTGTGCGTCGACGGATTCGGGCGCGAGTCGCAATGCAGCTTGATAGTGCACGAGCGCTTCGGGCAGCCGGTTGAGCGCAGCCAGGGCGACGCCACAATTCGTGTGCGTCTGTGGATCCGGTTCAGTCTGCAATCCCCGCTCGTAGTGCGCCACCGCGTCCGCGACCCGATCGGCCAGATAGAGCGCCACGCCGGCATCCTTGTGGGTCCTCGCGCGATTCGGCTCCAGGTCGAGCGCGCGCTGATAGTACGCCAGCGCGTCCGGCACGCGGCCGGCGCGCAGGAGCGCGGTGCCCAGGTTGCCAAAAACTTCGGCACTCCTGGCGCCAAATTGTTCGGCCCGGGCGGCGGAACCGAACGCTTCCTCGAGCCGGCCCATTTGCGCGAGGTAGCTCGCGGCGTTGAGGTACGCCTCGCCGTAATCCGGCTTCAACTGTTGGGCGCGAGTCGCGTGCGCGAGGGCTTCCTCGAACTTGTTCTGGCGCGCCAGCGCAACGGCGAGGTTGTTGTGCCCAACCCAGGCGTCGGGATTGTGCCCGAGCGTGTAGCGCCAGAGGCTCTCCTCGCTCACGAAATGCGCCGCGTGCCGGCGGCTGGAGAAGAGGGCAAACGCGATCACGACCACGGCGGTTGCGGCGACGATCGCGCGGGAGCGATTCCCTTGTTGCCACCCGCGAAAACCGCCGGCGACGGCCAGCCCGATCACACCGATCATCGGAATGTAGGCAAAATGATCGGCGACCCACGCAAAATGGAGAAACGCCATTGGCACCACGCCGAGCACGGGCACGAGATTGAGACTGAACCAGCCGGACGCGAGCAGGGCATGCCGCCCCCAACCTGCGCGCCGCATCCAAAACCAGAATACCAGCGCGATGATTGCAAACCACACCGCGAGCTGCGCCGCCGGCGACCCGAACGGCACGGTGCGCGGATACACGGGCAGCAGTCCGAACGGCGCGAGTGTTTTCCCGAGGTAGAAAACGAGCGCGGCTCCGGCGCGGCCGATTCGTTCGAGGGGGGCGCCGGCGGCGATTTCCCATGTGCCCATCGCCCGCGCCTGCTGAAACGCCATCGTGACCGCACCCAGCGCGGCGGATACGGCGAAAAAGGGTGCGACCGCCGCAACATCCTTTCGGGTGACGACGCTTCGGCGCCACCAGCAGTACAGCAGCAACACCGCCGGGAACATGACGACGGAGGTCTTGCACAGCGCGGCGATCACGAACGCCACCAGCGCCAGCGCATAATCACGGCTCCGGCGACGCTCGCAGAAGTCGATGGCCCAAATCGCCGCGAGCAGCAGCGGGGGAAGGGAAACCGCGTTCTTGAATTCAGCGATCCACGCGACTGACTCCACGCCCAGCGGGTGGACGGCGAAGAGCAGACCGCCGAGCCACGCAGCCACGGGGGCGAGCCCCAGCTTTCGAAACAGCTGCCAGACCAGCAGCGCGCCCAGCAGATGCAGCCCGACATTCGTGACGTGATACGGAAACGGCGAATCACCCCACCAGTGCCATTGCAGCCATTGCAGCGTGGACTTCAGCGGAAAATAGTCCGTGGTGCCGATGCCACGCCAAATCTTTCCAATCCCCGCCGGGTCCTTGATCACCGCGTTGTCGATCACCTCCGAGTGGTCGTCCCAAACCCACGTGCCCCGCATCGCGGGCGCAAAGGCGCACCCGCCCAGTGCGATGATTACGACGGCTCCCGCCCAGCCCCACCACCCCCGCGCCACCGCGCCGGCGGTCGCGGGAGAAGCGCTGGAAGACGTATTCACGTGCATGTGACAAACCGGCCGCCCGGCAGCGCGTTGCTGGCCGGCACGCCGGCCAAGGATTCGCACCGACCAGGGCTTGCGACGGCATGCATGCGACACTCAGGCGATCGGGCGGCTGGCGGTGGGCGCGGCCGGTGCAACCGGCGACGCGGTACGCTCGCGGTAAATCCGGACCACCGTCGTGAACACCTGCTCCACCGTGATCTGCTTCATGCACTGGTTGTCCCGACACGTCGTCTGCCGGTTGTTGAAGGCATTCACGCAGGGGCTGCACGCCAGTCCGAGCCAGAGCGGATGGCTGCGCGGACCGAGCGCCGAGAACAGCGCGGGCGTTTCCGGGCCGAAAAGGGCGACGACATCGATCGTCGTCATTGACGCGAAGTGCGCGGGCCCGCTGTCGTTCGTCACCAGCACGTCCGCGAACCCGTAGAGCGCGAGAAGTTGCCGGAGCGTTGTCTTGCCGGCCAGTGACAGACAGCGCGGCGATGCGACCTTCGCCACCAGTTCCTCGATCGGCGGCGCCTCGATTGGAGCGCCGGTGAAGACCACCGTGACGTCGTCAAACGTGGCGAGGAGCTTGCGCGCGAGCGCGACATAGTTTTCGCCATCCCACTTCCGCAGCGGCAGCAAATCGCTCGCGTTGCTGTTGAGCAGGATCACGCGCTGGCCGTCCCGCACGCCCGCGATGCGAAGAATCCGTTGCACGTCGCTGCGTTCGGCGGCGGAGGTCGGGACCTGCGCGATGGCAGGGTCGGTCGGCGGAACAGCGGGAAAGGTTGGAAAGCGGCCGGGTGGCTGTTCCAGCGCAAGCACGAGACTGGTGAACAAACGCGCCGTGTGCAGGTGCGGATTGTACAGGACGCGGTGCGTCATCAGGTCGCCGCGATAAGGGCCCTCACCAAAATAGGTGTGAAAACCCACGCGTTGGCGTGCCCCGGTGAGCCACGCGATGGCGGCGGAGAAGCGCGTGAAGAACTCGAGGTCGATGCACGCATCGATTCGTTTGCGACGAATCTCCGCCAGCCGGCCAAGACCGCTCAGCGCCATGCTCAACGCCGAGGTTGTGCGCACGGTGAGCACGTTTTGCTCCGGCACGAGATCGAGCACGTCGACCACGAAGCGGTTGTTCTCGAACACGAGAAAATAAATATTCTCCCGGCCCACCCGCTCGGCGGCGCGCTGCAAGGCGTCAAACGCGAGCACCGTCGATCCCTGCTCCGCCAGTTTCAAAAACAGAATGCTGCGGGCCTGCGCGTTGACCCGGCCTCCGGTGAACAGGTCGGCGAACTTCCGCAGCAGCGTCAGCCCGAAGCAGAGCGGCACGCCTACGCGCCGATCCAGCCATTGCAAAACCCGGACCTTTTCGCCGAAACCGCTCACAGGAGAACCCCGGGATGAGCCACTGCTGGTTGCGCCGCTGGACGAGGCATATGCCACACGAAAACGCCATGGCGGCCCCGGCGAGCACAATCTGCGGCGGCGTGTCGCGCTTTCAAATCGGGGTGCATGGCGTGCCCGGCGTGGCATGGGCGTCCCGCCCATGAATCGCGTTGAGAATTACGGTCGACCAGGACGAACGTACAGCTGAGCAGGACGCTGCGACAATCTCACCGACAAACCCACGGGCGGGACGCCCGTGCCACGGCGAACTCACGGGCGGGACGCCCGTGCCACGCCGAACGCCGCTCCGCTCCATTCGCTGGCGCTCGCAGCCACGATCGCTCACGTCGAGCCGAGCAGCCGCTGCACTTGCTGCACGTCCTTGTCACCGCGGCCGGAGAGGTTGATCACGAGGATTTCGTCCGGCTTCATCTGCCGCGCTCGCTTGAATCCGTGCACCAGCGCGTGCGTGCTCTCGAGCGCCGGAATGATCCCCTCGAGCCGCGAGCACAGCTTGAAAGCTTCGAGCACCTCGTCATCACACGCGTAGGCGTAACCGATCCGTTCGCGGTCGCGGTAGAACGCGTGCTCCGGACCGATGGCGGCGTAATCCAAACCCGCGCTGACCGAGTGCGTGAGTTCAATCTGGCCGTCGCTGTTTTGCAGGATGTAAGTCTTGCAGCCTTGCAGCACACCGAGTTTTCCGCCTTCGAAGCGCGCCGCATGGTCGCCGCGCGTGATGCCGCGACCACCGGCCTCGACACCAATCAGCCGGACGTTCACGTCCTCCAGGAACTCGAAGAAGAAGCCGATCGCATTGGACCCGCCACCGACGCATGCGATCATCTCGTCCGGCAACCGGCCCTCGCGCGCCATGATTTGCGCGCGGACTTCCTGACCAATCACGCGATGAAAATCGCGCACCATCATCGGATACGGGTGCGACCCCAGCGCCGAGCCAAGGATGTAGTGCGTGCCGCGCACATTCGTCACCCAGTCGCGCATCGCCTCGTTGATCGCCTCCTTGAGGGTTTTCTGCCCGGCCTCCACGCCCCGCACTTCCGCGCCCATCAGCCGCATCCGAAACACGTTCAACGCCTGCCGCTCCATGTCGACGGCTCCCATGTATACCACGCATTCGAGGCCAAATTTCGCGCACACCGCGGCCGTGGCCACGCCATGCTGACCCGCACCGGTCTCCGCGATCACGCGGGTCTTCCCCATGCGTCGCGCGAGCAATGCCTGGCCGAGCGCATTGTTAATCTTGTGCGCGCCGGTGTGCAGCAAATCCTCCCGCTTGAGATAAATCTTCGCCCCGCCGCAGTGCTTCGTCAGTCGTTCGGCGAAGTAAAGTTCGGTCGGCCGGCCGGCAAATTCCTTCAGGTGATGCCGCAGCTCGGTCGCAAATGCGGGGTCTTTCCGCGCGGTGTCGTATGCCGCGCCAAGCTCCTGCAAGGCAGTCATCAACGTCTCCGGCACGAACACGCCGCCATAGCGGCCAAAATGGCCTCCGGCGTCCGGCAAGGAATGGCGGTCAAGCAGAGTGGCGGGGGCGGGAACAGACATGGCCGGACAGACTGAAGAACACGTCGGAACTGACGCAAACCGGATCTCAGGGGTGCCGGACTTCTTCCGCACGTGCATCAGCCGACGAAGAACGCGAGACACGAAAGAACGCGAGACTCGGAAGACTGCGGAATCTTCCGCGTCCTATTCTCTTCCCCGTCTCCCGAGTTTTCCAAGTCTCCCATGTTTTCCAAGTCTCCCATGTCTTCCATGTCCTCCATGTCTTCCAAGTCTTCCATGTCTTCCATGTCTTCCAAGTCTCCCATGTCTTCCAAGTCTTCCACGTCTTCCACGTCTTCCACGTCTTCCATGTCTTCCCCTCAGCCAGCCGCCGTCGTTCGCTTGATCGAAAGCAAGGTGAAGTCATCCCGCTGGGCTACGTTTCCGGTGAATTGCTGCACCCGCTGCAGAATGGCATCGTTGATCGAGTTGGCCGGCCCGGCCTGGACCTCGCGCACGATGTCGGCCAGCCGCGCGCCAGAGAATTCCTTCTGATCAGCATTCGGCGCCTCCGTCACCCCGTCGGTATACAGGACCAGCAGATCGCCGGCCGAAAACCGCTCGGTCCGGTTCAGAATGGTCGACGCGAAAAACTCATCCGGGACCAGGCCCAGCGCCATGCCCTCGGACCCGACAAACTGCACGTTCGCGCCGCCGACCGACCCATCGCGACGCACGAGGAGCGGCAGCTCGTGACCGGCACGCGCAAACGTCACTTCGTCGGCCGCGACATCGATGATTGCATACAGCATCGTGACGTACAGACCGGCCCGGATGTCCGCCGCCAGCGTGCGATTCAACTCGATCAACACGCTGGCCGGCGACGTATGCCGCGGCGCGATTTGCCGAAAATTCGTCCGGCAAATGGCCATCAACAGCGAGGCCGGAATCCCTTTCCCGGATACATCCGCCACGGCCACGCCCAGTTTCGTCTCCGACAGCGCAAATATGTCGTACAGATCGCCACCGACCCGCTGGGCCGGCGCATAGCGGGCGTCGACGTCGAGTCCAGGCAGGGACGTCGTCGTGCGCGGCAGCAGCATTTGCTGGATTCCGCTGGCAATGGAAAGATCGAGATCGAGCTGGCCGCGCTCGAGTTGCAGATGGAGGAACGCCGCGTTGTGCAGCGCCAGTGCGGCCTGCTCGGCCAGCGACTGCATGAGCGTGAAATCCCCCTCGTTAAAGAGGTGATCGCCGGCCGGATTCGTCACGGCGAGGACCCCGAAGAACTGCTCGCGAAAGACGAGCGGCACGACAATCACCGAACGGACGGCGAGCGCCGGGTCATCGTGTTTCACCATGTGCGGATCCGCAGCGGCGTTGACGATCAGCTCCCCCCGGCGGCTGCGCGCGACACGGCCCACGGCGCCTTCGCTCACCGGAAACTCCTCGGACTTCAGCACCTGTTCGATGAATTTGGCGCGCGTGCCCAGTTTCCCATCCGGCTCGATCATGATCGGCCGATGCGGAGGGAAAAGCCCCTCCACCGCCACCGCACGCATCGTGTTGCGCGTCGTCTCCTCAAAAATGCACGCACTCAGCGCCCCGGTGCAAAGAATCGACGCGTGCACGATGCGCTGATGCAGTTCCTCGCGAGAAAGCCCTTCGCCCAGCGCCTCGGTCATGAGGTGCATGAAATCCAAAAGCCGCTGGCGATCCCCCGCCAGCTTTTGGCTCTGCTCCTCCAGCCGATCGGCTTCGCGCTGTATCCGCACGAATGGCACGAGCATCAGCAAAACGCCGAGCACGATGCCAATGAAGAATAACCACACCATATGCAGAGCTCTTTTGTCAGCCGGGCCAGCGCCCAACAACTGCCAAACCGCACCAATACCCGATTGCGCCGAGCCTACTCCTGTTCGACGCGGTTGCGCAGAAACGCCAGGACATCCTGGAATTTCGCCCGATTCGCCTCGTCGGCCCTGACCAGATTTTCATGGGCTTCAAGCACCAAGCGTGCGGTTTCAATTTCCGGTCGCGGCGGGCACTCCAGCGCCCGGCATTGCGGATCAAAGCCCATCGGGAAGTCGGCCGCATCGACAATCAACAGCCGGTGCAAACCCAGGTTCCTAATCAATTCGAGGTTCCGCTGGCCCACGCGCGCGAGCACGAGCGAACCCTGCGGAGTCAATTTGCGCAGTTCAATCGCGGCACCGGCCAGCACTCCGAGGAAGGTGCTGTCGATGCTGACGCAATGCTCGAAATTGATGACAAAGCGCACCTTGGTGCGCCGCATCATCTCAGCGATGAAATCACGCAAGCAGCTGCAGTTCTGGAAACTGGCGCGCCCCTCGATGCGTACCACGACTGGGTCGGAGTACGCGTCGACCAGGAAAACCGATTTGTTGCTGGCGTCGATCATGTGAAGGGCTCGATAAGAAGTGACCGTTTCGACCCGTCGGCAAGCTGTGGGTCACGACATTCTGATTTCGAGCGACGCCCGGCCTCCGATCCATTCAGCCACAACGCTCGCCGATGGGCACTGATTCGAAGTTCGGGCTCGATCGGTGTGCATGGGTGCCATCGGTGGCTGGACTTGGATGGGAGAAACCGGACCTCGCAGCACGACTCAGCTGCGGGCGACGATCTGACGCAGGACGTAAGGCAGAATGCCGCCGTGCTGGTAGTAATCGATTTCCACCGGCGTATCGATCCGGCAACGCACGGGCACCATCTCGACGAGGCCGCCCTTTCGGGTAATTCGCAGCATGAGATCCTGCTGCGGCTTGAGCGCGGCGCTCAGCCCGACCACGTCGTAGGTTTCGGAACCGTCCAGCTTCAGGGTGGCGGCGTTGGTGCCTTCCTTGAATTGCAGCGGCAGCACGCCCATGCCCACGAGATTCGAACGGTGGATACGCTCGAAACTTTGCGCGACGACGGCCTTTACTCCAAGCAGCGTCGTGCCTTTCGCGGCCCAATCGCGCGACGAGCCGGTGCCGTATTCGTGGCCGGCAATCACGACGAGCGGAATGTTCGCCGCGATATAACGCGCGGCAGCATCGTAGATCGAAAGTTTCTCGCCGGTGAGCTGGAATGCGGTGTATCCGCCTTCCTCGCCGCCGAGCATGAGGTTCTTGATCCGCACGTTGGCGAAGGTGCCGCGCACCATGATGCGATCATTGCCGCGCCGTGAGCCGTACGAGTTGAATTCCTCAAACGGGACGCCGTTTTCGACCAGGAAACGGCCCGCGGGCGAACTCTTCTTGATCGCGCCAGCGGGCGAGATGTGATCCGTCGTGACGGAGTCGCCGAAAATTCCGAGCACGCGCGCGCCCTTGATCTCGTCGATCGTCCCCGGCGCCATCGAGAAATTCGTGAAGAACGGCGGCTCCTGAATGTACGTCGATTTCGGATCAAACTGGTACACGTTGCCGGTCGTCGAAGGGATCTCGTTCCACTTCGGATTCTGGGCGGCGAAATCCGCGTACAGACTGCGGAAAACTTCGGGCTTCAGCGCCGCCTGCAGGAGATCGCGCACCTCCTTCAACGTGGGCCAGAGATCCTTCAGGAAGACATCGCGCCCCTGCTGATCGCGGCCAAGGGGCTCCTTCGACAGGTCGATATCGACCCGGCCGGCGAGCGCGAACGCGACCACCAGCGGCGGCGACATGAGGAAGTTCGCCTTGATATTCTGATGCACGCGCGCCTCGAAGTTCCGGTTGCCGGAGAGCACCGACGCGGCGACCAGGTCGTTCTTGATCACGGCCTCCTCGATCGCGGGATGGAGCGGACCCGAGTTGCCAATGCACGTCGTGCAACCGTAGCCCACGGTTTGGAACCCCAGTTGATCGAGATAAGTCTGGAGACCGGTGCGGTTGAGGTAATCAGTGACGACGCGCGATCCGGGAGCCAGCGACGACTTCACCACCGCATTCACGCGGAGCCCGCGTTCGACCGCCCTTTTCGCCAGCAAACCGGCCGCCAGCATCACGCTGGGATTAGAGGTGTTCGTGCAGCTCGTGATGGCTGCAATCAGAACGCTGCCGTGCGCGATTTCGCCATCGATCCGGCCAACCTTGACCGACACCGGATCGGGCGTCGGCCGGTTGTTCGCCATCTCACGCTCGGTCGTGACACTGGTGTCCTGCGCAGCGGAGGCCGCGGGCGTGACCGGTCCCTGACTGCCACCACTGCTGACGGGGTTGGTCCAGCCGCCGCCCTCGACATGAATGACCCTTTCGAGGTCTGCCGCGAGTTTCCCAAATCCACCTTCACTGACGGGCTTCGACAACGCGCTGATGAACTCGTCCTTCAAACGCGGAAGCTCGATGCGATCCTGCGGCCGCTTGGGACCGGCCACGCTTGGCATCACGGTCGCGAGATCCAGGCTGTGTTCCTGCGAGTACTCGATGCTGCCGCGCTGCGGCACTCCCCACAGGCCCTGTGCCCGATAATACGCTTCATACAACGCGACATGTTTCTCGTCACGACCCGTGGCGCGCAGATAATTCGTGCACTCGGCATCGATGGGAAAGAAGCCCATCGTCGCTCCATATTCGGGTGCCATGTTGGCGATCGTCGCACGGTCCACCACCGGCAGCGCCTCCGCGCCGGGGCCGAAGAATTCGACGAACTTGCCCACGACTTTAGCCTTGCGGAGCAGCTGGGTCACGGTGAGCGCCAAATCCGTGGCCGTCACGCCTTCCCGCAGCGCACCGGTGAGATGCACGCCCACGACGTCCGGAGTCAGGAAATAAACCGGCTGACCCAGCATGCCGGCTTCGGCCTCGATGCCGCCGACGCCCCATCCGACGATCCCCAAGCCGTTGATCATCGTCGTATGCGAGTCGGTGCCGACCAGCGTATCCGGATAAATCACACCGTGCTCGCCCGCCAGGATGCCCTTGGCCAGATATTCGAGATTCACCTGGTGCACGATGCCGATGCCCGGCGGCACGACCTTGAACGTGTCGAACGCCTGCATGCCCCACTTTAAAAATTGGTAGCGCTCGCGATTACGGGTGAATTCCAACTCCAGATTTTTCTTCAACGCGTCGGCACTCCCGGCGAAATCCACTTG